>JAOUOC010000074.1 GCA_029880585.1 Gammaproteobacteria bacterium | reverse complement strand
AGCTTCGCGTAATTTGGGATCAATCTCGGAATACACTTCCAGTTGACCGGCATTAACAATCCCCATATCCATACCAGCTTCAATGGCATGATAAAGAAAGACTGCATGAATGGCCTCACGGACTTTATTGTTTCCTCTAAATGAAAAGGAAACGTTGGAAACGCCACCGGAAACCATCGCATGAGGCAGGTTTTGTTTAATCCAGCGTGTGGCATCAATAAAGTCTTTGGCATAGTTGTTGTGTTCATCAATGCCCGTTGCAATGGCAAAAATATTGGGATCAAAGATGATATCCTGAGGCGGAAAATCAACCTGTTCGGTTAATATGTTGTAGGCTCGTTGGCAGATTTCCGTTTTGCGTGCAAAAGTATCAGCCTGACCTTGTTCGTCAAATGCCATGACAATAATCGCAGCACCATAGCGTCTGGCCAATTTGGCCTGAGCAATAAAATTAGCTTCGCCTTCTTTCAGTGAGATGGAATTGACAATACCTTTACCCTGAATACATTGCAATCCAGCTTCAATAATTTCCCATTTTGAAGAATCCAGCATAACAGGAACACGGCTGATATCAGGTTCTGCAGCTATCAAATTGAGAAATTTAACCATTGCTCCTTCTGAATCAAGCATGCCTTCATCCATGTTGATGTCGATAATTTGCGCGCCGTTTTCAACTTGTTCTCTTGCAACATCCAGTGCCTGTTCAAAGTCATTTTCTTTAATTAAACGCAGGAATTTTGCTGAGCCAGTGACATTGGTTCGCTCACCGACATTAACGAAAAGGCTATTACTATCAATGGCTACAGGTTCTAAACCTGAAAGATGGCAGGCGGGTTCTAATGGTTTAATACTTCGAGGCTTTATACCTTCCACTGCTTTTGCTAACACTTCGATATGTTTTGGCGAGGTACCACAACAGCCACCAACGATATTAAGCAGGCCAGAATAAGCCCATTCCTTCAATTCTTCCGCCATCATTTCTGCGGTTTCATCATAACCACCAAATTCATTCGGCAAGCCAGCATTGGGATGAGCAGAGATATAACAATCAGCAATGCGAGATAATTCAGCGATATATTGACGTAGTTCTTTTGCTCCCAGCGCACAATTCAAACCAAAACTGATTGGCTTGATGTGATTTAAGGAGTTATAAAAGGCTTCTGTCGTTTGTCCGGTGAGCGTTCTACCGGAAGCATCGGTAATAGTCCCTGAAATCATCACTGGCCAGGTTTTACCTGTGGTTTCAAAAAATTCTTCAACGGCAAAAATGGCTGCCTTGGCGTTTAAGGTATCGAACACTGTTTCGATTAATAGAATGTCTGCGCCGCCTTCAATAAGCGCTTGCGTTGATTCATAATAAGCCTGTTTTAATTCATTAAATTTAATCGCTCGATATCCGGGATCATTCACATCAGGTGAAATACTGGCAGTTTTATTGGTTGGCCCTAAAACACCTGCGACAAATCGAGGTTTGTCAGCGGTCGAAAACTCACTTGCAGCCTGTTTGGCAAGTTTTGCCGATTCCAAATTGATTTCATAACTCAAATCCTGCATATCATAGTCGGCCATGGCAACTCGGGTACCATTGAAAGTATTGGTTTCGATAATATCCGAACCGGCACGCAGATAGTCGCGATGAATTGCAAGAATCGCTTGAGGTTGGGTAATACTTAACAAATCGTTATTGCCTTTCAGATCTTTGTGCCAATCTTTAAATCTTTCACCACGATAAGCATTTTCGTCAAATTTGTAGCTTTGGATCATGGTTCCCATAGCGCCATCGAGTAATAAAATGCGGCTTTTAAGTTGATCAGTTAGGCTTTTTAAAGGTGATGACATTGTTTGTTTAATTCCGGAACAAGATTTTTTGCAGACAGTATATTTTAAATCAAAATTAATTGGACTAGCTAAGTTATTTAAGCCTTATGCTAATTAAATTTAGGCTAAATTGGAGATGTTTGCTGGTTTATTTTGTGCGTGTTATATACAAAACAGTTGAAAGTAGAGTTGATAATTTATATCGACTATTCAAGATAAAGAAACACTAGGGTTTATAAGGCAAATTCATTTTACTGACTAATTTTGAAAATCTTGGATCATCATACAGCGAACGATAGCTTACAAAATCATGTATCCATGGAATGTAGGGATGATGTGGTTCATTATATGCTTTGTATAACCATTTAAAGGCATTATCCTTGTCGCCTAAACCTATGTATGCTCTGGCAATATAGAATGTGTCCCATACCGAGGGGGCTTTTTCCATTTTTGCCAATTCTTTAAGAGCATTATTTTTATCGCCAGATAATGCATAGTCTTCGGCCAAACCAATATCCCAGAAAGGACTGATCTCGGCCGCTTTTTTATGAGCTTGTATTGCTTCATCATAACGTCCACAGGCTGCCAGAGCTCCTCCAAGAACATATAATCCAACCGGAAAGTTGTCCTCAATTTCCAGTGATTTTCTGGCGTGATAGATGGCCTCTCCATATTTTCCCAGTTCCCAATATTGCCAGCCATGCCATGCAGGCCAAAGTGGAGTTAAGGGATCCAGCTCGATGGCCTGCTTCATTTGCATGAGCGCTTCATCGTATTTTTGAAACAAGATTAGTGCCCAGGAATAATGAGCTCTGGTAGCCGCTAAACTGGGATTTAATGATAGTGCGTTGGTGAAATTAATCTCGACATTTGGCCAGTCCCAGTCACTGTATAGAGTACATTCTGCCAGTGCCGCGTAGGCATCAGCCAGGTTTTCATCAATCGCAAGCGCTATAGCGGCTGCTTTTTTTGCTTTTCCATAGGCGTCTTGAGGTGGCTCTGGCCCGTGAGCAGCTAATAAATAGGATAAACTCAAACCTGCCCATGAAAGGGCATTTTGTGGTGCTTGTTCAACAGCGTGTTCGAGAAATGCTATTCCTTTAATCGCTTCCTCAGGTATGGCTTTGTTAACATGATACATACCTTTTAAATACAGATTATAAATTTCCGGGTCAACTTTATCAGCTTTGCTCAGCTGCTTTTGTTCATCTGAAGAAGTGTTTATTTTAATTTTTTCAGCAATTTCCAACACTAATTCATTTTGTAGTGTAAGCACATCAGACATGCTTCGTTCAAAATTTTCAGCCCAAATATGGTCGTCAGATTTTGCATCAATCAATTGTAATGTAATGCGAATTTTGTCCTCAACTCGATAGACCGAGCCTTCAATAATCATGTCCACATTTAACTCTTTGCCAATTTGCGGAATGGTCATTTGTGTATCTTTATATTTTTGTGTGGAAGTACGGGAGATGACCTTTAACGCGGATAATTTTGATAATGAAGCAATTAATGTTTCATGCATACCTGAAACAAAATAAACCTGTTCCGGATCAGCAGAGTAATTGTCTAATGGCAGTACAGCCAATGAAACAGGGTTATTATTTTCAACGATTATTTCTGAGCCCGGTTTATAATTATGTTCGGTTTCTGTATGAACGGGCTCTACAAACCGATAACCTTTTCTATGGGCAGTTTCGATATAATGTGGATTATTGGCGTCATCGCCAATAGCATTACGTAAGTTTTTAATTGCTGTTGTTAAAACCCCGTCTGTGACACTGGTTCCAGACCATACAGAGTTGATCAATTCTTCCTTGGTCAGAAGCTGACCAGAATGTGACATAAGGTTTTTAAGAAGTTGATAAGACTTGCCATCAATTTTTACAGGCAAGTTATCAAGATAAAGCTTTTCAGCATACAAATCCAGACATACACTGTCTGCGATCATGTATCGTTCATTCGTCCCTGAGTTCATTTATCGAGTCCTGGTAATTTTAAGCTAAACACTCACATACTACAGAGTCGATTATGTAATTTTGCTCCTAATTTTAAAATTGTTCAAGTTTTAACCAATGCGTTTTCATTGTAATTTCATAGTTTCTTCATTATTTCGTCATTACTCAACAAAGATTTGCAGATAGATTTGATGACCTTTAAACACACGAAAAGGAGAAACGTAATGAAAAAATTGAACTTTAAGAAATCACTGGTCTTAACATTTGGCGCAGTAATAGCTTTTTCTGCCTTGGAAATTCCGGTCAGTTATGCGTCAGATGGCGGGTTTGTCTGTTCAAATCAAATGGTTGCTGGTCGTTGGTTATTTGCATCAGATGTTGGAAATTTGCCAGGTATTGATACTGACATAACAGCTATTGGTACAATGAATTTGTCTAGTGAAGGTGAGGTGAGTGGCAAATTTGATGTTACAGTATCAAACACATTTTTTGGTCCAGACAATACCTATACCGGAACATTTAGTATTAATCCTGATTGTACTGGCACATTGCAATTTGTAACCAGTTCAGGAAGTTCTAGAACTGATAGTATTATCGTGGTTAGTCGAACTGAAATAATTGGAATGTCACAAGATATTTATAATATATGGACTTATCAGGTTCGTCGTGCTCCAGGTTCTAATTAGTACTCAGACACCAGTCATTAGAGAGAGAATCATATTTGATGGCTGGTCTTATTTTTAAGCAATTTTAACCAGCTAAAATACAATAGATAAAATATGAGCCCTGATATGCTTCCGGCAAGATGGGCTTCTTCTACAACATTGGTTTCAATCATCCCGGCAGTCACATCATTCACTTCCCAGTTCATTTCAATAAACAGTTTGGAGGCAATTAAAACAATAAAGAGATGCGCGTAAGGTTTAAGCGGTTTGGCTGCAATAAACAAACAAGCAATTAAAAAGCCATGTAGTGCACCAGATAAACCCACATACCAGTCCAAAGTCATAAAAAGGTGTAATAGCATCAGATTTGTAAAAATACAAAAGGAAAGAGCCGTTAGTCTGACTTTTTGATTAACAAATGGTTGAAAGATGTAATCAATTAAAATTAGCCCAAGTAAATTCAACCAGACATGATTCCAGTTGGCATGGGTGAAATTCGCGCTAATCAAACGCCACCACTCACCCTGATTGACTGAAATAGATTCATATCTTAATAATTCAATGGACCCTGGTTGAAAAGACTGAGTAATGATTATCAGTAATGCAATGATGGCAACACCAACAAATTCAGACCATTTTAATGTATTGATTGTTATCATTTTGTTTTATTGCTTATCTCGCCAGAACTGAATCGCTGACAAAAGGATTACTCTGCCTTTCAGAGGCAAAATCAGAAATTGGCCCGTGACCAGAAACAAATCGTACTTCGTTGCCCAAAGGCCAAAGCTTTTGAGTGATTGAATTGATAAGTGTCTGGAGATCGCCTTTTGGAAAGTCAGTGCGTCCAATGCTGCCTTTAAATAGTACATCTCCGACAAATGCCAGCCTTGATGTTTCATGATAAAAGATTATGTGACCTGGTGTATGACCTGGACAATGGAACACTTGCAGGGTTTCATTGCCAACCTTTACACTTTCGCCATCATTTAACCATGTGTCTGGTTTACAGTTTTTAACCCCGGGAAAACCATAACTTTGTCCGTGTTGCTCCATTGCATCAAGCCAAAAATTATCTTCTTTTTGCGGGCCATTAATTTTAACATTCAGTTGTTGTGAAAGGTCGGTCGCGCCGCCAGCATGATCAAGATGACCATGAGTGAGTAAAATTTGCTTTATTTGAATGTCATGTTGAGTGATCACTGCGGTGATTTTTTCCAGGTCTCCACCTGGGTCGATTACTGCTCCTTCCAATTTTTGATCACACCAGATAACGGAACAATTTTGCTGAAATGGGGTAACAGGAACAACTTCAACTCTTAAACTCATAATATCTCAACTTCAATATTTTCTTTGTAAAAACTGAATTCTACCTTTTATTGCTGGAGATGAGTAGTATCTGTCTGGTCAGATTGCGGAATTGTTCATCCAGTGCTTTTTTTCCGGTGAGTTTATGCTTTTCGATTAATGCATTTTTATCAAATTGTTTAAGTGACCAGTCGATAACAAATTCAATGGTGGATGTATCTGTAATCTTGTCGTTTTTCAAAACCAGATCAATCAAATAGTTTGTTGTAGTCAAAATCAAAATATCTTCTATCATCGACAGACTTCTTTGCTGTTCGCAAAATGCATGAAGTTCTGCACTGTCATAGTCGGTTATTTCATGAGGATTATCGTTCAGTTGATGCCGAACAATGGCAAGGATACTGGGATTGTCCAAATTTTGCAGCTCGCCTTTTAATTTATACAAGAAAGCCTGATTAAATCGTTTTGTGAGCGTTTTTAGCAAGGCTTCGCTGTCTTTGTTAAGCGGTTTACACATCTCAATGGTGTGAGCGCCAGTTGCTGAGTCTTTGCTGGTTGCAAAACGAATGGAAGAAAACTGATTTTTTAACCAGAAGTGGAGTACATCTTCACTAACCGCAAAACTGGTACCAATAAAATCTGTTTTATTGTTATGACAATAGCTTTCAACTTCAGTTAAAAGCCATGAGCCAATTTGAAGGTTTTGAAGAGCTGGGTGAACCGCTATTCTTACCACTCTTTGAAAGGTTAGTTTACCTGCCTGCTTAAATCCCGAATGAGCAATTATTGACTGTGGCAAAAGCTCGCCTTTTAGTCTCTTTTTACTCTGATAAATAGCGTTAATATCATCAGAATTTAAATTACCTTCACGGTTAAGCATGCAAACCCCAACAATTTGTTCATTCAGCATGGCAACAAACAAACTGACATTTTTATCTTCTAATAACCTTTTCAGATCATTAGGACGGGTTTGATAATGGGCGTTAACCAATAAGGAAAAGATAGTCTTGAGTTTATCTTCATCACAAAGCAAAAGTTTCTTATCGACTAATTCAAATCTTACCTTGTTCTTGTCGAGCAGTTTGCTTGCTGTTTTTACTTCAGTCAATTCACAGTTCAAAAGTAAAGCGTCAAAGCTGGCTTTTTCAAGTTGATCAAGTTCACTCCAGCGAATGGGGTGAGTCATGGATGCAAATCGGGTTTGTGGTTTTATTGATAAAAGTCGCTTTTTAAAACGAATTTCAAAACCTTTACCATTGCCTTCATAGCCGTGTACCGTAGTAGAAAAGACTAATCGATTATAAATTTGACTGACTTTCTCAAGTTGTTGAGTCGGAATTGCGGCGGCTTCGTCAATGATAAGAAGATGACAGGCTGGTTGCTTGAGGATAATTTCATCAATTGGCATGTAGGTTATTCTGCTGCCTGATTGATAGCATAACTGATTCGATTTGGTTTTGTCTGCAGTGAGCAAGTGTTCTGTTTGTTGCAACAAGTGATAATAAAATACTTCAAGATTTGTTTTTAATGGTGCAGTAACAATGATCTGTTTATCGATCTGTTTGTCAGATTCGATCATGTTTGCACAGGCCAGTCCCAATGCAGCTGATTTTCCACGGCCTCGATTTGCAGTTAGAACAAGTGGTCTGTTGGCATGACCTTTTGCAACCCTGATAATTTGTTCAATGACGGTTTTTTGCTGAGAATATCTGTCAGCTTCTGGAGATTGGGTTATATTATTCTCGCTATAAATTTCTGGCGAATAGAGAATATTATTCTGATAGACAGACAAACATTGATATTCAATTAGTTTTTTCAGCAATCTATAAAACAGGATGGATCCAGATGGAACTTTCTGAGCCGTCCTGATTTTATGTGAACCATATTGCTCTATTAAAGACATTGAATTTTGATTGACGATCAAAATCAGAATTCCACCACCGATTAAACTGCCTGAAATTGCGGCAAACTGATTGGCATCAAAATCTTTTGTGGTATCGAAAAAAACAACCGCATTTTCTCCACCAAGATAATGATGAACCTTCGAGTGTTGATTAGAAATGATGGTTTCTGGTTTAAGATCGTCTTTGCCAGAAATAGGAAGAAAATTAATTTGTTTTTGAAAGTCAGGCAAGTCAGATTGAAGCAGGGCAACGACACCTCGAATATTCAAGGTTTGTAGATGCTTATGCCATTGTTCAATGCTTATATCTGAGCTGAAACTTTTCAACATGATTGATCAAGTGTTTAAATTTTTACATTAGTTTACCTGATTTCAGCAAAATAAATGACTGCTATTTTTGTAAATAGCTTCGTATGAAGACATTGCTAGCAAGATTTATGTTTTTCCCATCTGGCATCAGATAATTGGCGTTGAAAGGCGTCAAATGAATCTGGCCTTAAAGTATCTTTAAGTTTTCTCTCAAGGGTTGATATTTTCTTTTCCAGTTGCTTACATTTTGAAGCTTTCTCATTGGGCATTGTATTATGTGAGGTTCCTTTTTTGTTTCTGCCGGATGGGTAAGATATTTTGGGGTTAGATTTGACCCATTCGACCTGATTGATTGGCTGTAGTTGTTTGATTTGATGCTTTTGCACGGGTTTTTCATCGCTAAACACTGGATTACCATTAGTATCAAGATAGTAATACACATCAGTTTTGGCTGAAGCCTGATTAAAATTTAAAAATGCCAGAACTAAAGCCATGCTCAAAATTATTTTACTCATGAAATATTCCTTTTTGTCAGATGGACCAACTATCCTTGTAAGTCAGGCTGATATTTTAGCTAAAAAATAAATATTGAAAACCAGTCAACAGCCTGATCTTGTGTAAGACTTTGACCTTAATTGATTTAGGATATTTGATATATTGACTGCTAATTCTGATTAAATTAGTCGGTTTTATCATTATCCTCTGGTTTTATTGCTGGAATAGGTTAAAATTCGCATATCAATTTATAATATTTAATCGAGGTTTTACCAAATGGATACTGTTGATGTCATTAAACAGCAAATCACCGAAAACAAGATAATTATTTATATGAAAGGTTCTCCAGAAGCGCCGTCTTGTGGATTTTCAGCTCAGGCAGTGCAAGCACTTATGTCTTGTGGCAAAGAGTTTGCCTATGTCGATATCTTGCAAAGTCCCGAGATAAGAGCAGAATTGCCAAAATATGCCAATTGGCCAACTTTCCCGCAACTGTGGGTAAATGGTGAACTGATTGGCGGCTGCGATATCATTATGGAAATGCAACAAAGTGGAGAGCTGAACGAGGTGATTCAGGCCGCTTAATCGGATTATTTTAAGATTAAAAATAAAAAAGGAGCTAACGCTCCTTTTTTATTACAACCTTTTACGTAAAAGTTTAAAACTCATTATTCCCTAATCAAGCCAGTAAGATATCTGGGTTAAACCTGCACTCTGGTAGATATCTGCCTGTTGTTCCAAAGCCGAAATGGCTTCATTAATTTCTTTGCTATTCTCCATTTGATTTTTGAGTTTAAAACTCACTAGTGACCCTCCATGCTCTACGTTTGACTTTACTTCGGTATTAAACATAGTAGCCTCATCTTATTTGAGATAATCAGTTAAGTTAAGTGTATAAAAATCCTTTTTGACTCACACTCATGCCAAACAAATGCTTGGCTGTGTTGTTAATTTTTTGGTCGATAGAATTATCTTCTATCCATTCTTCAGGAAATGAACCAATGAGCTCAATATGTTCTGGCAACAACGGCATCTTCATTTCTTCATTTAGCTGAAGATCCGTCAAAACATTAAATGCATCATTGTGGGCGTTTACACTACCCAAACATAACCTGCCAGTATTGTCTGTATACCATTGCATGATATTAATGCCCCGCTGTTTAATAATTATCACCACTCAAGTAGGATGAATACTAGCAAAAGCTTTTGTAACTAGTAGGAACTGGTTCACGAAATGTTTGTTTTTTGTACAGTCATTTTGTTTTATTTGAATTTAAACGCAAAAAGAGATGGTGGATATTCCTAGATGAAATAATAGAAATTGAATAGAAATGCAAAATAGTATAATTGCTAATACAAATTTGATTACAGTTAGTTACATTAATATGACTCATTAATATTGAGAAGTTAATGTTAAAGAGATAGTCTTCTGCAGAATATCTATTGAAGGGGAATATGATGAATAACAACAATTATTTTACTGATAAAGTTGTCTGGATTACAGGTGCATCATCAGGTATTGGTAAAGCAATGGCCAGGGCGCTTGATGCAGTGGGTGCCAGATTAATCCTTTCAGCCAGAAATGAAAACGCCTTAAAGCAGATCATTGATGAATGCCAAAATACAGACAATCATCAGATATTAGCTTTTGATTTGACCGAGAATGATAAATTGGCATCTGTTGCTAAAAAAGCATGGAAACTAAACGGCAAGATTGATGTGTTATTTAATAACGGCGGTATCAGTCA
>JAOUOC010000073.1 GCA_029880585.1 Gammaproteobacteria bacterium | reverse complement strand
GCCAGATTTATCACCTTGTTCAGAACAGGCAGCTAAAAGACCTGAGATGATAAGTGTGGATAAAAGTAATTTTGGTTTTATCATGATTCTTCCTCTGATGAGTTAGTGAGAATTTTTTTGATAATATACTCCCGCTCATTAAAGAAAACCAGTGATCTGAGTTAACTCGTCGAAAATTAATGTTTCAAAGTGCAACAAAAAGCACTGTTATATTTTTAATATTTCCTATAATTTAGTCACAAACTATTAGTTAAATATATATTAGCTATTGCTAATATAATTAACTTGAATTACAATACGACAATCATTTATTTATTCAGGAATTAAGTATGTCTACCCGACTTATCGATTTTTCACTCACTCGTCCAGTGCTTGTTTACTGGTTATTAGCGATTATGACTTTTGGTGTTGGTGCCTTGATTATGAATATCAAGGTAGATACAGATCCGGAGAATATGCTTTCAGCTGATGAACCGGCAAGAGTTTTTCATAATCAGGTAAAAGAGAACTTTTTGTTATCTGACATAATTGTTGTTGGTGCGGTTGCAAAAAATGATGCGTCAATTTTTAATCAGGCATCTTTAACAGATCTCAAGATATTATCTGATTATGTTTTATCGATCGATGGCGTCAAGACATCAGATGTTAATTCATTGTCAACCATTGATAATATTGAACAGGCAGGTGAGGGTACTATTCGCTTTGAATGGATGATGAATACTGCTCCTGAGAGTCAAAGTGAAGCAACCGCAATTGGCAAGAAAGCAGAGCGCCTGCCTTTTGTAGTCAATAGTCTTGTGTCAGGGGATGAAAAGGCAGCCACTATTTATGTGCCTATTATCGATAAAAATGAAAGTTATCGCATATCCAATCAAATTTCTGAAAAAGTGAAATCCTTATCAAATGCCAATCAATATTACATCACAGGTCTTCCTGTTGCAGAAGATACTTTTGGTGTGCAAATGTTTGTACAGATGGGTATTTCAGCTCCTGCCGCCGCATTGGTTATTTACCTTTTGATGCTTTATTTCTTTAAAAGTGCAAAGCTGGTTGTTGCGCCGATGATAGTTGCTATGGCAACAGTAATCACTATTATGGGTGCCATGATTGGTATGGGTCATACCGTTCATATCATGAGCTCAATGATCCCTATTTTTTTGATGCCAATAGCGGTAGTTGATTCGGTGCATATAATGTCTGAATTTGCAGACCTGTATAAGCCAGGAAAATGTCCCAAGGCAACTATTAAAGAAGTGACCAGTCATTTGTATCAACCAATGTTGTTTACCTCTATAACTTCTTCAGCCGGTTTCTTTTCATTGGCACTTACGCCAATACCACCGGTACAAGTTTTTGGTATCTTTGTAGGAATGGGCATGTTATTAGCTTTCATTTTAACGATAATTTTTATACCGGCCTATATTTCCAGAATGAGTGAGGAGCAGCTTCATAACATGCAGCGCAAATTGTTCTCTAATGGTCATTCAAATAGTACCATCGCAAAGATATTGCCATTCTGGGGTAAATTCAGTTTAAAAAATGCAAAATTAATTATTTTGGCTGCCTTCTCTGTGGCTGTAATTTCCATCATGGGGTTATACAAAATACAGATTAACGACAATCCGATAAGATGGTTTAAGTCTGATCATGATATCAGGGTGGCAGATAGAGTCTTGAATGACCATTTTGCAGGAACCTATGATGCTCATCTGGTTTTTTCTTTTAAAGGTCAGTCAGACTTGTTTAATGTCTGGAAAGCAGATATTGAGTCTGCCTTGCAAGTATCAGATATTTCAGAAGAAAATAAAACCCAAATCCGTGCGTTTTTTATTAAAGACAATATTGTAACGCCAGCGCAATCATTCACTTTAATGTTGGATGACATGGCTTTTGAAGACGAAAGTGGTGCTACTGGCTATGATGATTTGCTGGCAATAACAGATGTTTATGCTGCGAAGAACAAGGTGTTCACTCAACCGGCAAAACTGGCTTATATTGAAAAATTGCAGGAATATCTTTTAACAACAGGGTTGGTTGGTAAATCAAACTCAGTTGTTGATTTAATCAAGACAGTAAATCGCGAATTAAGAAGTGGCGACTCAGCCGATTATGTCATTCCTGAGACCGCCAATGGTGTTTCACAAACCCTGTTGCAATTTCAGTCTTCGCATAGACCGCAAGACTTATGGCATTTTGTGACACCTTCCTATGATCAAACACTCATCTGGTTGCAATTAACCAGTGGAGATAATCAGGATATGGCTGAAGTGGTTGAATTAGTTGATAAATATTTGGCAGACAATCCTGTCGCGGGTGATATAGAAGTTAATTGGGCAGGTAAAGCTTATCTGAACCTGATTTGGCAAGACAAAATGGTGAGCGGTATGTTTGATAGTTTAACCAGTTCATTTGTAATTGTCTTTTTGATGATGGCATTTTTGTTCCGTTCGGTTATATTTGGATTGTTGGCTATGTTACCACTCACCATTACTATCCTTTTCATGTATGGCATGATTGGCTGGATTGGTAAGTATTATGATATGCCAATTGCTGTGTTATCAGCTTTAACTCTGGGATTGTCAGTGGACTTTGCTATTCACTTTATTGAAAGAACCAGAGCTATTTATGCCGAAACAGGTGACTGGAAAGAAACCATAAATCATATGTTTAAAGAACCTGCCAGAGCAATTACAAGAAACGCATTGGTAATTGCGCTTGGTTTTACACCTTTATTGTTGGCACCTTTGGTTCCGTATATTACAGTTGGCGCTTTCCTTGCCACTATTATGGCTGTGTCGGCGCTGGTCACTATAGTGCTATTACCAGCCAGTATGCATGTGCTCAAAGGTTTTATTTTTAAAGATGATGCAGCCAAGTAGAGTTTGCTTGGATAATTGAAAGGAATTATGGAGAAGATTATGTTTAATTCAGGTTATATGAAAAAGACAGTGTTAATGACTTTAATGATTATTTTTACAGGCGCAATGAATGTTTTTGCTGAAGAAAATATATCAGCTGAGGAATTGGTTAAAAAAGCCTCATTAAGTGCTTATTATGGCGGTAATGATGGTAGAACAATGGCCAGAATGAAAATTGTCGATGCCAATGGTCGCGAACAGTTAAGACAGTTCACAATCTTAAGAAAAGATATTGAAGAGGGTGGTGAACAAAGATTTCTGGTGGTTTTTTCACGACCCGCTGATGTCAGTGGCACTGTTTTTATGGTGCATAAAAAAGTAACAGGCGATGATGATCGCTGGTTGTATTTGCCTGCCCTGGATTTGGTAAAACGCATTTCAGCCGGAGACAAAAGAACCAGCTTTGTAGGTGCACATTACTTTTATGAAGATGTATCAGGCCGTGCAACAACTGAAGACACCCATCAAATTGTCGGGCAAGATGAAAAATTCTATATTCTTGAGCACAAGCCCAAGTCAGCAGAATCTGTAGAGTTTGCTTCTTACAAGACCTGGATCGATAAAAGCAATCATTTGCCAATGAAGATAGAATATTATGACAATAATGGTAAAGCTTATCGCTTGATTGAAGCCTTAAAAGTTGAAATGGTTCAGAATATTCCTACGGTAATGGATGCCAAGGTTACTAATCTGGTAGACAACTCCTACACCTTAATGGCATTTAGAAAAATGCAATATGATATCGGTGTACCTGAAGATGTATTTACTGAAAGAGCCTTGAGAAACCCACCTGCGCAATGGTTAAAAGGTCAGTAATGAAAAAGCTGCTATCAAATATATTGTTGATTTTAGTCTTAATGGCTCATCACGGTTATGCAGCTGAAGATGAGAGTTGGGGTGATGACTGGGGTGACGACAAATGGGAAGAGGAATCACCACATTCTTCCAATTATGAAGTGCTCTACAGTTATGGCCATTTGTTGGATAGTAATTCGGTTAATATAGAGAATTACACGCTGAATGAATTGCGATTTGATACCGAGTATCAGTACAAGACAACAGGTTTTACATTCAAATTTGAAGCTGAGTTATTTGTCGACCAATTGACTGATGAGAGCGAAGTGGTTCTGGATGAATTAAGTCTGTATGTACCTGTTTCTGGTGGTACAGATATTAAAGTTGGCAGACAGGTTGTGACCTGGGGAACTGCTGATCTGCTGTTTCTTAATGATTTGTTTGTTAAAGACTGGAAATCATTTTTTAACGGACGTGAGGACACAGATTTAAAAGATCCGGTTGATGCTATTCGACTCAGCCATTATGGTGATTTATTTAACGTAGATTTTGCCTATGTTCCTGATTTCGAAGCAGACAAAGTAATGACTGGCGAGCGATATTCATTCTATATTCCAGGTTTTGGCATTGTGCAACCACAACCGGAATTGAATCCTGTTAAACAGGATGAGCCAGAATTTGCGGCAAGAATTTTCGCTAATTCTGATGGAACTGAATGGGCTTTTTATATGTATGAGGGGTTTTATAAGTCTCCCAGTAAGTTTTTACCGGATGGAACCATGACTTATGCTGAAATGCGATCCTATGGTGCCAGCATTAGAACCAATGTAGCTGGCGGCTTATTCAATGCTGAGTGGAGCCATTATAAAAGTCTGGAAGATGAGGCTGGAACCAATCCGTTTATTAATAATAGTCAGAGTCGTATTTTGATAGGTTATGAAACTGAACTGGTGACCAATTTAACCATTGGTTTACAGGCCTATCTTGAAAAAACTGAAGATTATTCACAGCTTGTTGCCAATTTATTTCCTGGTCAGATAGCCTCGGATGAAAACAGAACCATGACAACTATGCGTTTGACTCATCAGGCCTTGCAACAGAAGCTTTTAAATTCTTTGATGATCTTTTATTCTCCGAGTGATAAAGATCATTATTTGAGATACAGTAGTCAGTATAAATTTGATGACAGATGGAAATTGATTGCTGGCGTTAATTTGCTGGATGGAAAGTATGATTATACTTTTTTGTCTCAGCTGAAGGATAATTCTAATGTTTTCTTTAGAATTCATTATAGTTTTTAATATGTTTTAGTTAATATTGTATTTTGAAATTTGGAGGTTGTTATGTCAGTTGAACGTGCTCTTTTGGCTTTTGCCGGTTTTATGGTTTTGCTTTCTGTTGCATTAACTTTTTATGTTCATGCTAATTTCTTTTGGTTAACCATTTTTGTTGGTGCCAATATGTTCCAAAGTGCATTCACAGGATTTTGCCCTGCTGCAATAGTGATGAAAAAGGTATTTGGATTAAAGTCAGAAAAAGAATTGGCGACCAGTTAATCAGAACTGAAATCTGCGCCGTGTATAAATGTTTTGTTTATTCAGGCGCAATAAAAGTCATGCAAGGTGTTGATGATATTTTTGGCAACACCATCTCTTAATCTGTAATAAATGGTCTGGGAATCTCTTCTAGTGGTCACC
The DNA here is from genome assembly GCA_029880585.1 of Gammaproteobacteria bacterium. GTDB lineage: Bacteria > Pseudomonadota > Gammaproteobacteria > Enterobacterales > Kangiellaceae > Aliikangiella. The sequence continues at coordinate 4,800 of JAOUOC010000073.1, read as the reverse complement.
AGGCCATCTTCTCTTAATTTGGCCAGATGTTGAGAAAGTGCTGATTGGGAAAGATCAATTTTTTGATTGAGCTCACCAACTGATAATTCGCTTTCTGCCAAAGAACACATAATCATTAAACGATTGGCATTGGCCAGAGCTTTAAGCTGGAGGGTTGCCTCATCAGCATGAATTTTTAATTGTTCATTTTTATTGGTTAAACATGTTGAGTCAGTATCAGTCATTTGAAATTTCCATCATTAAATCTTACATCTCAGTCAACTATAGACTGTTTTGTAAAATACTGTCTAATAAATATTATTTGAACAGTTTCATTTTACAAAAATATGTTCCTCATGTTGTTATTGTTCAGTCATTTGTGCTGAACGTTTAGCTTTACGAGCTTCCCACGCCTTTACAATATGAAGACGCCAAAATAATCTTACCAATAAATAACCTAAAATTGCGGCGACTACTCCACAAATTAAACATCCCCATAAAAAAGTAATAAGGGCATCACTGTGAAATAAAGAATCCCACAAAGCACTAAAAGACAATTCAATTTCAGGTGCACCATTTGGTGTCCCAACCACCCAATTTCCGACAAGATAGGCAAAACCAAAAAGAAAGGGCATGGTGACAGGGTTAGTGATCCAAACCAGAGCGACTGAAATAGCGATGTTCGCTCTGAATAAAATAGCACCGCCAGCGGCTAGTAACATTTGAAAGGGAACCGGAATAAAAGCGCAAAATAGCCCTACTACAACAGCATGACCTACCGAAAATCGGGTTAAATGCCAAAGCTGCGGGTCATGTAGCACCTTGCCAAAAATTTTAAGAAATTTATTATTTTTAATGTTGTGTGGGTCAGGCAAATATTGCTTGATCAATTTTCTTGGCATTTTACTCTACAGCACTCAAATTTATAATGTTATCATTTTACTCATTTAGAAAATAAAATGTAAGTTTAGTCTTTCTCTTATTTTAGACTATTTGTTACAAGGATGGTCTTTTGCTTTATCGTGGTTTGCTGTTTTTGTTGGGTCTTTGCAATCTTTTGTGGATCCGTGATCTTGCTGATGCATTAAGTTTACTGGTGTTTTCCATCATTGCTTATTTGTTGATTCATTTCGCTATCAAGCATTTAAATTCACTCAAATCTCTTTTTATGGGTTGTTTGTGGGCAAGTGTTCAGGTGGTTTTTTGGCTTGAATATTCAGGACAATTAATTACACAACCCACACAAGCTGTCATTGAAGGAACAATTTGCAGTATTCCACAAAGTCAGGGTGATAGAATCAGCTTTGATTTTTGCATTGATAACATTGACCAAAGTCCTGTTGCTTTACTGAAATACAACAAAGTCAAACTGCTTTGGGGGGAATATGCTGATAAGCCTGAAGAATCAATTCTATCTGGTGACTATTGGCAGTTAAAAGTAAAACTAAAACCGATTGCTGGCAAATACAACCCTGATGGTTTTGATTATGAAAAGTGGATGTTAAGTGAATCCTATGCCGGTTCTGGCTACGTCAAATCAGGTATACCTCTATCACAGCCCTTTTCAGTTTCTGTATCGTTTAATCAAGCTCGACAAGGTATCTACAATAGGTTGGATGAGGTGATCGCTGAATCTTCCGTTAAAGGTTTACTGTTAGCTTTGATCATGGGCGAAAGAGGTCAAATTTCAGATCAACAATGGGACGACTTGAAATATTCCGGCACTTCTCATCTTTTGGCAATTTCAGGTTTACATATTGGTGTTGCAGCGCTTTGGAGTTATTGGCTGGTATTATTTTTATGGCGTCAAAGTGCTCGACTATGTCAATTAATCCCTGCTCAGCAGGTAGCTTCAATAGCAAGTGTTTTGGGGGCTTTGGTTCTGCTTTTGTTAAGTGGTATTGGTCTGCCTGCACAAAGAGCTTTTGTTATGTTATTGGTCTATTGGTTTGCAACCATAAAAGGGTTTAATTTCAGATTGTTTAGCAGTATTGGAATTGCCTTGATCATTATCTTGCTGATGAATCCATTTGCCGTGCTTTCAGCCGGTTTTTGGTTATCATTTATTGCGGTCTTTATTATCAGCCTTGTGATTGAAAAACAGGTTGTATCAAGAAGTAAAGTTATGGCCTGGCTGGCAGTTAATCGTTATTTGTTTTATCTGATGATACCTGTTTCTTTGCTGTTTTTTGATATGTTCAGTCTGGTTTCATTTGTTGCCAATATCATCTTGATCCCCTTTGTCAGTTTTGTACTCATCCCCTTGTTGTTTCTTGGCTTGTTCAGCTTGCTATTGAGTCATGAAATTTCGCTGTGGTTGTTTGAACTCGCTTCTCAATTGATGTCTTGGGTGGTTGAATTTCAGCACTTTTTATCATCCTTTAACCAAAGCTGGTTTGACTTTCAGATCAGCAATGTCAGTTTGGTGCTGCTGTTCCTGATCGGTTTCCTTAAGCTAATTCCGGGTAAAGTGATTTCATCCTTTATATATTTACCCATCTTATTTTTATTAATTCTAACTCTTATCGAACAACCTGATAGAAATCGTTTTGAATTGATTGTGTTGGATGCCGGACAAGGCTTGGCGATTTACCTTGAAACTGATGAAGGAAATCTGGTTTATGATACTGGTTGGGGAGACGAAAATTTTGCCACGGCTAATTCAACACTGATCCCAATGTTAAAGGGTCAACAAATTAACCGTATCGACAAGTTGATCATCAGTCATTCAGATGCGGATCATGCTGGCGGTGTATCTCATTTGACAAACCAATTTGAGATAGGTGAAATAATATCCGGCGAACCAATTTATCACGGTGGACAGCAGGTCGAAACTGTAGATTGTCATCAATATCAAGACTGGAAGTGGAATGATGTCAGTTTTAGATTTTTGCCGCATTGGGATATGCATAAGAGAGAAGGAAATGATCAATCCTGTGTGCTGAGTATTGATACAGGTTATAGTCAGGGACATAGTCATGGCAAGATATTATTGACTGGCGATATCGAAAAGCAGGCAGAACTTGCACTGATTTCAAATGGTCTTGAAAATCACGAAATCGTTGTGGCGCCACATCATGGTAGCAGAACCAGTTCAACTTACGGATTTGTCAGGGCAACTCATCCGCAACATGTTATATTTTCAACCGGTTATGATAATCGTTGGGGCTTTCCCAAGGATAACATTGTAAATCGTTATACTGATATTGGCAGTGAAATATGGGTGACTCACCGGGATGGTGCTATTCTGATTAATCTGGAGCAGGGGGGCGACAATTTAAAGATCAACGCAATGCGTCAACAATCACCACATTTCTGGATGAAGATGCGCTAAGCGTTATCTGTTTCATGTTTTTGTAAACTGACTCATATAAGCCTTGATATAATGCTGGATGTGGTTACAATTCTGTCTAAACAATTATTCACTTATATGTAAGCTGAACAAGCTGTAAGGGGAAAACGACAATTATGTTAGAATTAGTAAAAGCTGGCGGCTGGTTAATGTTTCCTATTGTGTTGTGTTCACTGGGTGCATTTATCATTTGTGTTGAAAGAGGCTGGAGTTTAAGACGCTCTCAAATCGCACCAAAACATCTGGTTGCACAAGTTTGGGGATGGATTAAAAATAATCAGTTAGACAGAAATCGTCTCAAAATGCTGAAGGCCAGTTCACCTTTGGGTGAAATTTTGGCGGCAGGTCTTGTCAATCATGCTCATGGTAGAGAAACCATGAAAGAAAGCATCAAGGATGCTGGCGCACATGCTGTCCTGCAACTGGAAAGATACCTTAACACATTAGGTACAATTGCTCAGGTTACACCTTTGCTTGGATTATTGGGTACTGTTATTGGAATGATTGATGTATTTACTGTCATTACAATTTTGGGAACTGGTGATGCCAATGCCTTGTCCAAAGGCATTTCTGAAGCCCTGATAACGACTGCTGCCGGATTGACCATTGGTATTCCAGCTTTGATTTTTCACCGTCACTATGAAAGAAAAGTGGATGAACTGGTGACAGAAATGGAACAGGAAGCCTTGAAAATGGTCGAAGTTATGCATGGCGAAAGAGAGACGTTAAGAGGTTAGTTGAGTGACTGAAAGAAAAAAAAGAAGTGATACTGCAATCAATTTGACGCCTCTCATTGATGTTGTATTTCTGTTGTTGATTTTTTTTATGGTATCAACCAGTTTTACCCGTGAAACACAAATCAAGCTGGAGCTTCCCACCGCTGATGTCGAAAAAATGGAATCGAAGCCTGAATCCATAGAAATCAGTGTGGACAGGGAAGGGCGTTTTTTTGTTAATGGTAATGCCCTTGCAAATAATCAGGTAGAAACCTTAAAGCGAGCGCTTGAACCACTGGTGGCTGAAAACAATTCAATTCCCGTGATCATTAGTGCTGATGCCAATGCAGCCTATCAATCCGTTGTCAAAGCATTGGATGCGACTTCTCAAATGGGAATTTCAAATTTACAGATGGCGACTCAAAAAAGTCAGGAATAATCTCTTGGAAGAAAAGAAATCATACAACAGTTACAGACGTTTGCTGACTTATTTGGGGCCATACAAAATAGCTTTTGCTATCGCCACTTTAGGAAACCTGCTTTATGCCGCAATGGATGTGGCGTTCCTTAGTGCTTTGGAACCATTGACTAACAAGGGATTGATAGGTCAGGATCTGGAATTTATGAAGCTGGTGCCTTTGTACATCATAGCTATCGTTTTTATCCGAAGTCTTGGGGCCTTTATTTCGGGTTATTTTATGGGCTGGATTGGGCAAAATATTGTTCAAAATATGAGACAGCAACTGATTGATA
>JAOUOC010000327.1 GCA_029880585.1 Gammaproteobacteria bacterium | reverse complement strand
CAATAACGCCATTACCTTTCCTTGCAATTTTTTCCATCGCAGCTTCCAGTTGAGGACCGCAATCACAACGTAAACTGGCAAATACATCACCGGTTAAACATTCGGAATGGATTCTCACCAGAACCGGATCAGAATTATCAAATTCACCCATGGTAATGGCAACATGTTCTTTGCCGTCAGACAGATTTGCTATGGAATTAATGGTGAATTCGCCCCATTTTGTGGGTAATTTTGCGCTGGTTATCGCTTGTTTATTCATAAAAGTGCAGTTTGAAACCGTCAATTAAATCAATTGCCTATTTTAGCGGAATTTTGGGTGGAATAGTATTTTTTATATTTATAGATTTTGGGTTTGAGTGGAGATGGGGTAGAGTGTGAGTTGTTAGAGAGAAACTTACCATTTCTAGTGACAAGAAAAAAAGAAGCAGCAATGAAAATAACGAATTTTGAAAAAGATGTAATTGAAAGCTTTGTACTCGAAAAGTATAGCGAAAAAAAGTTACAGGGTTTAAATATTTCAGAAATTGAAATAGAAAATGATGATGATTATTCTATCGTAGGTTTTTCCCGTTATTATAAGAAAAACAAACATTCAAAATTCGATAAAAAAGGAATTTGTGAATGGGCAAACCCAATTAGTATTCAAGTTAACAGAAAAATAGAGCTTAATGTAACCATATTTATCAATGATGGGCATCTTGATTATATATATTTTGATGCCGATGATGGTGATTGGGAGAATAATATAAAATCCATAGAGATTGAAAGGTACAAAGAGGTTAATAGAAAAGAAGGCTTTGCTAATTGGATAAAAGATAAAGTGATTTTTTCAAAAAGCTATGATGAACCTGAGAGGATAAATTTTGTATCAAAAGAGCCAAGTTAATTTGATCAAATAATAGGTAATTAAATGAAAAAACTAGTAACGTTATTATTGTTATTTTCGAGTGCAGTAAAGGCAGCGTCTTTAGAAGACGTAATCAAGGATATGCGCCAGTACGATCAGCAAAAGCTGATTAATGCGTTATCGATCAAACGATACAAACTAATTGAAGGTGAGGGCAAGAGCGAGCATTTTTTGCAAGTGTGTGGTAACAACCAGTTGTTTTCATTCACGCTTGAAATGGTCGCTAGAGAGCTAATTAGAGCAGTTATTATTACACCAAATTTAACATGTAAAACAGATAACCCTGCTTTTCAACATAAAGAATATTTAGGACTATATATTGGTCAAGACGAGAATGATGCAAAGAAAGTCTTAGGGAGTAATGTGAAAGTTTACAAAAAGCTCCATTCTCATGGAGAAGAATCGTTTTCTTTCGACTATTATATGGTTAAATCAGAATTTATAGAGATAGATTTAACTACCAAAGAAGGATTTGAAGTACTTATCAAAGAAGGTGTTTTTAGTCCTGATGTAGAGCAAAGCCCTGTAGAGCTTGCTGATAAGTACACAAGCACAACAGCATTTGTGGAAAATAAAAAAGTCAACAGAATTACTTTTTCTTCAGGTTTTTCTTTTTAGACTGTCAAAATCAGACCCCAGACTCACTTTAAGTAACAGGTATCCCAGTATGCCAGAGAAAATTGAACCGACAATAATGCCGAGTCTTTCGTCAAACAACAAATTAACACCACTATCTTCATAGGCCAACGAACCAATAAACAGGCTCATGGTAAAGCCAATGCCACAAAGAGCAGAGGTGCCGTATAAACTTAACCAGTTCATGCCATTGGGCAAACGCGTGACTTTTAATTTAATAAACAGCCAGCAGAGACCAAAGATGCCAATCTGTTTTCCAAAAAATAATCCGAGGGCAATACCAACAGGCACATTGTGAAAGACCTGATCTGCGGAAATGCCACTTAAATTAAGACCCGCATTGGCAAAGGCAAATACCGGAAGAATAAAAAATGCGACAATGGAGTGGAGATCGGCCTCTAGTGAAATGAGCGGTGAGTAAGACGAATTTTCTTTGGAGCGAGTGGGTATAAACATGGCCAGCAAAACGCCCGCCAAAGTGGCATGAACACCCGATTTAAGTGTGGCAATCCACATAATGATGCCGACCAGAATATAAGGGCTTTTTGAGATGACGTTTTTCTTGTTCATATAAAAAAGAACGGGTAGGCAAAATGCAGTGACCAATAAAGCGGTGAGTGAAATTTTGGAGGTGTAGAAAAATGCGATAATCAATATTGCCCCAATGTCATCAAAAATAGCCAACGAAGTAAGAAAAATCTTGATTGAAACGGGAACTCGGGAACCCAGCAACGATAAAACACCTAAAGCAAAAGCAATATCGGTAGCGGCTGGAATAGCCCAACCTTTGGCTGCAACAGGGTCATGATGATTAAAATACAGATAAATAAGTGCTGGTATCAGCATGCCGCCAATGGCACCAATGGCGGGCAGTATGACATTGTTTATATCGGAAAGCTCACCTTCAACCACTTCCCGTTTGAGTTCCAGCCCAACCAGAAAAAAGAAAACCGCCATCAAGCCGTCATTTATCCATAGCAACAAAGGTTTTGCGATTTCCAGATTACCAACCCGAATTTCTACTTGCGTGGATAACAGTAATTCGTAATAGTGATTCAGGGGAGAATTGGCTAATAAAATAGCAACTATAGAAGCAAAGAACAAGAGAATGCCGCCGGCAGATTCCAATTTGAAAAAAGAAGAAATAAAAGGTTCTCTGGTTGTTTGCATAGGATTTTGT
>JAOUOC010000072.1 GCA_029880585.1 Gammaproteobacteria bacterium | reverse complement strand
GATAAAGCCAGTTGGTATGAATCTGGCGTCAATGCCAGATGTTGTGAAGGGTTTGATGAATAGATAAACAAAGTTACGAGTTACGAGTTACGGGTTTCGAGCTTTATGGATTGGGCTACGAGATGTGAGGTGTCAGGAAAGGTTATTCTTTCCTGACTGAACCCAATGCCAAATTTTTGAATTGCCAACTAACTAGCGAGTTTCCTGTTGAACGCCATAATCGGGCAAAAAAGTTTCTCATATAATCGAGAAATAAATAGATGACTGGCAGGCATATTAATGTAGTGATCGTTGCATAACCCAACCCACCAATCACGGCTCTTGCCATAGGGAAATAGGCGGGACCATTTCCTCCCAATTGTGTATCACCAAGACTCAGCGGTAATAATCCCAGAATGGTAGTAAACACAGTCATTAAAATTGGTCTGAATCTGTCATTGGCCGCTTGTAAAATTGCCTGACGTTTTTCTATCCCTTGTCCGCGGTAATGATTAATTCTATCAATTAAAACTATGCCATTATTAACCACCACACCCATCAGAACGAGTATACCAATCATTGCCATAAACGAAAGCGTGGTATCGGTTAAAAAGAAGTACCAGAAGACACCATTGATGGAATAAACAATTGATGTAATGACAGCAAGAGGCAAGATCAAGGATTCAAATAATGCTGCCATAACGATAAAAATCATTAATACAGCCAACAGCATATTGGTTGACATAATTCGACCAATTTTTTCTTCTCTCTCGGTACTGCGACCAAAGCCCCAACTATAACCAGATGGTAAACTGATATGCTTCATCATCTCATTGCTGGTTTTTCGAATTTCTTCGGCGCTGGTTTCATCAGAATAATCGATACTTAATCGTAAAGAAGTTTTGCGATCATAGCGTGTAATTTGAACCAGCGAATTTCTGATTTCAAATTCAGCAACCGAGTCCAGTCTAATTGTTTGAGAGTCTTGCCCTAATGCTGAGGGCAGCTCAATTGGTAGTGCAGCCAGATCAGCCAAAGTTGCGCGTTTGTTTCCCTTGAAAGTAACGGAAATATCCGTTTCACCTAATTCAGAGCGAAAAGTTTTAAGTTGCTGTTTTCGTAAAGCAATTGATATGGTTGTAGCTACATCTTGTGGTGTTAAGCCAAGATTATTCAGACGTAAATTATTGAGTTTAACTCTAACTTCCTGAGAAGCGCCTTGCGTTTCGGCTTTAACGCTGGTTACACCCTTTATACTTTCAATTAATGGAATAACCTGATCACCAATTTCAATCAAGGTTTCAGTATCATCACCGTTAATTCCAATGGATAGTTGATCGGCGCTTCCGGAACGCTGTTGATTAACGCTTAATTTTCCTATCGCTATTTTGGGAAGGTTCTTCTCAAGATATTCTCTTATCTCCTTGTTGGATTTTGTGCGGTTATCGTCATCAACCAACAGAAGTGCTGAGCCTGCCTGATCGTTTGTAAAATACGAATATACATTTTTGATATCCAGTTCTTTTTGATGTTGATATAAAAATGATTCTATTCGGTTAACACTTTCTTCAACTTTTTCAACTTCATATCTACCCTCAATAAAATAATTAATGTAAACGAAGTTTCTTTCATCAATAGGAAACATTTCATTTTTGATCATTGATGATGGAATGATAAATGAAAATAGTAATCCTATTGCAATAACGCCTGACCAAAAGGGGTGCGCCATTAGCCAATTAAGAAGCGCAGAATAACGTTTGTGCTCACTTACGGTATTGGTATGGCTGATGTTTTTTGTTTTGGATTTTAATCGGCTCAAACAAAGCGGAATTATGGAAGTAGCAATAAATAATGAAGCAAGCAGAGCAATAACAATGGTAACCGCGACGTGACTGAGAAAAACAGTAATATCCATCTTTTCGCCAAATATATTGGGTAAAAACACAATGCCTGTTGTTATTGTGCCAGCTACAACGGGAATGCCTACATCCTTGACACCTTTTAAGGTCGCTTCCAGTGGTTTGTCAGGCATTTGTTGTCGGTAGCCAAATATACTTTCACTGACAACAACAGCGTTATCCACAAGCATGCCAATCGCCAGCATCAATCCCATCATTGATAAAAGATTAAGACTCACATCAAAAAAATACATGGCAGCCAGCGTCATAAATAATGAAAATGGAACCGCCAAAGATACGATCACAGTCAACCGGATATCTCTCAGAAAAATATACAAAACCAGCGTTGAAAGTATAAAGCCTATCAAACCTGAGCGAGCAATATCGTTAATGTTGGCGACCACACCTTCTGCCTGATTTTCCATTACAAACAGCTTGATGCCGTTAAAGTTTGGTAGCTCTTCAATTTTTTTCATTTCAGCCATAACTGCTTCAGCAGTGCTGACCAGATTGGCATCAGCTTCTCTCAAAACCTCAATTGCGACAGCATACTTTCTGTCCAGATGGCGCCCTATTTCAATATCATCTTTCGCCAGTTTTATTTCAGCTATATCCGCTAGTCTTAGCCCCTTTTCATTGATGACCAGATTTTCGATATCCTGTTGGGTAAGAAATTGATTGTTTAGGGTTACCTGCATATTTTCTTTTGAGCTTTTTATTTCTCCAGCGGATATTAAACTGTTAGCGCCTTGCAGTCTCGCCAGAAGCTGGTTTACATTTATATGGTTTGCAGCAATGCTTTCTGGCAGGAGTTGAATCTGATAGGTTTTGGGTGCAACACCATGAATATTAACCTTTGAAACGCCGGGGACACGTTCAAGTTGCATTTTTAACTGCTGGTTGAGTACCTGATAGGCATCACTGAGATCGGATTCTGCCGACAAGCGAGCCTGAATGATGGGTTGATCGTTTGTGCTACCAGTAAATATAAATACTCTTTGTAAATCATCCGGAAGTTGCGACCTTATCTGGTCAACCTTTTCTCTGGCTTCAACACCTTTGATCTTGGCATTTACCCCCCAGTCAAAAAACATGAAAACCTGAGCAAAATTCTTTGTGCTGGTTGATTGCATCTCTTCAATAGACCCCATAGTCGCCAATGATTCTTCAAGTGGACGAGTAATGTTTTTTTCAATTTCTTCAGGCGATCCACCAGGGTAATTGGCTTGAACAAAAACACCTGGAAATTGTACCGTTGGAAAAAATTCAAGCGGTAAAAGTCTACTGGCAGCCAATCCCATAACAACTATGCAGACAAAAAACATGGAAACAGTGACCGGGCGTTTTAATGCAATTTTAGTTAACCACATAATTAAATTTCCTCAAGGTTAACATGACGATCTGTTATGGTTTTTGAGTAGTCCTTGCGGTCGAGAATCTGATACATCACAGGTATCACAATCAGGGTGAGCAAGGTGGAAATTAATAACCCGCCAATAACAGTAATAGCCATCGGAGCTCTTATTTCAGAGCCTTCTCCCATGCCTAATGCCAGAGGTAACATACCCAATGTTGTTGTCAGCGTAGTCATTAAAATTGGTCTCAAGCGAGCTTCAGCAGCCTGTATGATAGCGGAATGCTTTTTAACGCCTTCAAGTCTGAGTTGGTTAATCTTGTCTATTAAAACTATGGCGTTGTTAACTACAATTCCGGCCAACATGATTAATCCCAGAAAGACAATAACACTGAGTTCGGTATTGGTAAGCCAGAGAATAAGCGCAACACCCACACTTGCCAGAGGAATGCTTAACAGAATAATGAACGGGTGAAGCAGTGATTCAAATTGAGAGGCCATCACCAGATAGACCAGAAATACAGCTAATGCCAGAGCGATAAATAATGAGTTGTAGCTCCTCTCCATTTCTTCACTTTGGCCGCCAAACAGATAGTGTGTACCTATTGGCAGTTGTATTTCATCGAGTATTTGTCTGGCTTCAGCAATGGCTTCATCAATACCACCATAATTCAGTTGACCTTCTATCACTACAACGCGCTGCTGATCGACACGCATGATTTCACTTGGCCCCTGAGTTTCAATAATACTGGCAACCGCATGCAATGGAATAGGTTTGTCAGAAGTCGGATTAATGATCAGATTGCGAATATCCTCAAACTCATTTCTATCCTTGTCTTTCAATCTAACCAACACGTCAATCTGATCTTCTTTAAGTCGATATCGTGTGGCTTTATTGCCACGTATAGAATTAACAACCATCTGGTTAGACTGTTCAATAGAGAGACCTAAATAAGCCATTTTTTCCTGATCAAAGGTGATTTGGGCTTCAGGATAACCTTTTTGCATATTGGATTGGATATCAATAAATCTTGGCGATTCAGCAAGGCTTTTGCTAACACGCTGAGCTGCTTTTTTCAGGTTATCGAGATCATATCCATATAACTCAACACTAAGTGGTGTGGAAAAACTGAATAATTTGGGGCGATCAATTTCAGTATTGGTTCCCTGAGTATTTTCAGCAATAACCTGTCTGATTTGGATTAATAACTGATCTTCCTGGTTTTTGGAAAGGGACTTGTCTAACAATAAACTGAATTCTGCCTGATTGTTGCCTTCCTGTTCAGGATTGGCGGTTAGTTTATTACCTGATCCGGCAGTGGCAAAAACTTCGTTAACGCCTTCGATAGCAAGTAGTTGTCTGGAAAGTTCAACAACTTTTTTATCAGTGACTTCTATTGAGGTTCCAGGTGTATATTTAACTTTGGCAATAAATTGACCTTGCGCCATTTCGGGCAATACCACTTGCGGGCGTTGGCCTAAAATCAATAAGCTAGCAATCAACATAGCCATAGCAATAGAAATTGTTTTGAATTGTTGTTGTAAGGATGCTGTCAGGAGTCGATGATAAAAAGTTTCAAGTCGTCCAAACAAATTGTCAAAAACAGATCTTAAAGGCTGTAGCAGTTTTAGTAAAAATTTAAAAAACAAACCGATTAAGTTTATAACTTCTAGAATAGCGGTGATAAAGAAAACAAGTAATTCAATTGGTAATAATAATATTCTCTTCCACAGCGGTTTTTCACTACGTTGTAAAACAATGTCATCCTGACTTTTTATTTGTCTTTTTGCTGCCATGGTTGGAATGACAGTTAAGGCAATCGCCAGAGAAACCAAAAGAGAGAAGGTGATTGTCAAAGCCTGATCTCTGAATAACTGTCCAGCAATACCTTCTACAAATATAAGTGGTAAAAATACAGCTATAGTCGTAAGAGTTGATGCCGTTATTGCGCCAGATACTTCACTGGCACCTTCATAGGATGATTGAGCTAGTGACAGACCTTGCTCACGTTTTTTGGCAATGTTTTCGAGCACAACAATGGCGTTATCTACCAGCATTCCAACTGCAAGCGCCAATCCGCCAAGAGACATGATATTGATGTCAACTTTGGCGGTGTACATCAGATTGAAAGTTACAATAACTGATAATGGAATGGTGGCCGATATAATAATGGTCGAACGAATGGATCCCAAAAACAGATAAATAACCAACATCGCCAATAATCCACCCCAAACGGCAGCCGAGACCAATTCATCAATTGATTGCTTAATAAATATTGATGAATCTGTGAGTAAAGTAAGTTGCATGTTTTCAGGTAACTGTTTTTTAAGGCCATCAAGTCTGGATTTAACGGCATCGGCAACCTGCACGGTGTTGGCATCACCTTCTTTATATATGGCTATTTCAACAGATTGCTCACCATTATGACGAATGACGGCAGTAGGATCCTTATGGCTGAATTTAACATCAGCAATATCCTTCAGGCGAACGACTTTTTGTGACTCTGAAAGAATGATGGTGTTGGAGAAATCTTCAATCGACTGATATTCATTAAAGGTTCTTACCAAAAGCTGCCGTTGCCCATTAATGATTTGTCCGCCGCTCATATTGATGTTTTGAGTTTTGAGACGTTGTGAAATATCACTCAGTGAAAGATTAAATTGCGCAACTTTGTTCTGGTCAATCAGTATTTGAATTTCATCTTTAAGTCCACCTGATGATTTTGCAGCCGCCACGCCTTCAATGGTTTCCAGGCGACGTGTAAGCTGTAAGTCTGAATAGCGCCTTAGTTCGCTCAGTGTTGCCTGATTGTTAATATTCGCTGGTTGCTCAGTGTTTTTATCAGCTGATTTCTGACTTAAGCTCATTCGTATGATTGGATCATTATTGGGATCAAATCTCAGTAATGAGGGAGATTTAACTTCGAGAGGTAACTCAACCTGTTCCAGCTTTTCTCTGACATCAAGGCTGGCCAAATCAATATTGGTTCCCCAATAAAATTCCAGATAAACATCTGACTGACCGGCTCTGGAAACTGATTTAACCTGACGTAAGCCTTTAATGGTACCCAGAACACCTTCAAGAGGTTTGGATATCAAGTTTTCAACTTCTACTGGTGCAGCACCCTCAAATTCGGTTCGCACAGTTAGCGTGGGATAATTTAATTCAGGTAACAAGTTAAACCCCAACCTGTTTAATAAAACCAGACCAAAAACTAATGTTGCTAGTGTGAACATGGCGACAGTAACAGGTCTGCGAATTGCTGTTTCGATAATATTCATTGTGATTCCATTTTCTGTTTGGGATAAAAACAGGTTTTATCCCATTGTTAGTCTTTTATATTTATCACTGAGAAATAGGTGTTGTTGCCACATTGGTATTGTCTTTTGCCAAAGCCAAAGCTTCATCTTCTTCTGTCAATCCGATTACCTCAACAGCAGAATCATTTTTGACAATTTGTTGTCCGGTTGTGACAACCTGGTCATTAACTTTTAATCCATCCAAAATTTCGACCATACCGTCGTGCTTAAAACCAATGGTTACGTTTTTTTGTACGGCTTTGTTGTCTTCAACCACAAAAACATGGGAACGGTTATCCTGAGTGATAATGGCTTGTTGCTCTAGAATCAAGCGATCTTTTCTAATTTCAAAAACAACTTCAACTTTGCCAAACATACCTGACCGCAAATAGTTATCAGTATTATCCAGACTTGCCACAACCTTGAATGTGCCAGTGTTAGAATCAATTGATGGGCGAATACGTTCAATATGACCAACAAACATTTGATCTTCCTGTGCAGAAACGGAAAGTAAAACAGATTGGCCTTTTTTCACATGACTAACTTCTTTCTCTGGTAAATGAAGCACTGCTTTAAGAGAGCTGGGATTAACAATTTTAAATAACACAGCATTTTCACGGATCAGATTGCCTGGCTTAATCAAACGCTCAGTCACAATGCCATCAATGGGAGCTTCTATGGTGGCGTAGTTATATTTCAATTTCGCCAATTCAAAGGTGGCACTATGAGATTGATATTCATACTTGATTTTATCCAAAGCATCCAGACTGGTCAGTTTTCGTTTATAAAGCTGCTCCTGTCTTTGCAATTCTTTTTTAAGTTTATTGGAGGTTGCTTCAAGCTGGCTAACTTCAAGCGCCAGTTGCTCTACATCCAGTTGTGCTAATATTTGGCCTTTTGTTACCCGGTCACCTTCTTCTACAGCAATGTTTTGCACCAGACCAGTTGAACGGGCAATAACATCAGCTTCCTGTTCTGGTTCAAGAGTTGTTATCGTCTGGTAGGTGTTTTTAATATCACCACGCTTAACAACGGTAACTTCAACGGGAATTGCTGGTTTTTCATCTTTCTTCTCGACAACTTCAACACCTGATTCAGCAGAAGTATTGTCGCCATTTGCGTCACTGTCAGAAGGTGTGCTGTCTGAGCAGGCTGATAATATTCCGGTGATGAAAATCAGTGACAGTATGAAAAAGATATGAGCGAACACACCATTTTGCTTTTGAGCCTGATTAATCTTTACATCGTTCATTGTTCCATTCCTTTAATATGTATAAATACTAAATGCTTATAAATAAGCAATATACTGGTTATCTTTCCCTTGATTTTGCAAGCTCTGTGCCAAGCACAAAAATAAATACGTAACACCGCTGAATGCCTTATGTTCTCTTATGAAGATAGTATATTGAGCAAAAAATTCACTTGCTTTAGTGTTAAGAGATGTTACCGGGAAGGGTTTACCAGTTGTTAAAATTGCCAATAGTTGGTGGTTTTTGCCAAAGTAAAAACCAGTGCAATAAAAATTCATCGCTGCATTTTTTGAGTTAACCTCAAAATCCAGCGCTTGTAGCTTGTTTAAAGTTAAAGGTACCCTATGTTTTAGCATGGGTTCCTTTCTTTGGGTCATCATATGAATGCTACCAGTCCAATGGTTACTAAAAATAATCCAAACATTGTTCTTGCGATGCATCTGCAAGGGTTGTTTTCGATTGTGTATGTAGTAAATGTTTCCATTTTTCGTCTCCTTTAAATTCAAAATAATTACATTGTCAATTTCGCTAATAAGGTACTTTGTTTTACCTTTGCCTAGATAAGAGCAATCGGTGTGCCAACTTTTAAAAAACATCTAAAAATCTTTCTGAAAGCCTTATAACTAGCGAGTTATGTGGTGTATTATATGACTATAACACCTTTCAGTCTGTAAACAGATGTAACAAGTCGTGAACAAGTGTTGTGAAAAAGACTAAAGGTTGGTTAAATTGGCTAAAATGTAATGGCGAGAATAATTACAGGGAAATGAAAATTGATTGAGGGGTAGTTAGATTTTCGTGTAGGATGTTGACCATAGTACCTGTTTAGGAATAGATTCTTACACTTGGAATTGATGAAGGTAGAGAGTGAAGAGAAGAAAGTTCTAATGAACAAAATTAAAGCTATATCTAACTGTTTCTAATGCTTTGGGATTTAAAGTAAAACTATGAATATTGATGATAAAACTGGTACTGTTATTATAGTAACCATTGGTTTTTGCTTAATAGTTGTTGGAGTAAGCCTATTTTTAGACCCTGTGCATGTTACTCTCAGGCGATATAGTATGAATTTTGGGATATATCATGAATTTATTGGAATTTTAGTGGCTTTTGTTGGAGGGGTGTTGTTATGGTCAGTGTTAAAAAGTAAACAGTAGAATAACAACAGACAGTCTGATTTTATTATTTTAAAACGTGGGAATAAAAATGAAAAAGATTTTGTTAATTATAATATCAGCTGTGAGTATTTCAGCATCTGCTTCAAAAAATAAGGTAGATGTAAATCCGTTATTGTTATTTGGTATTTCAAAACAGCATTTGGTACGGGTGATAAAGTATGAATTAAATGAATGTGTCGATCAGAATGCGTCGATTGTTACTGTAAAAGTCGAAGAGTTTAATAAAGTCTTTCCGTTGTCTTTAAGTAACGAAAGTGAGGATGTAGAGCTTGTATTTAACGGATGTGATAATCAAAGTGTTCTCAGAGAAATTGGTATTACCTTAAGAGAACAAAAGGCTTCAATGTTAGAAATAACCTTTAACACGCTTTATGGAAAATATAGCCAGATAGAAAGCTATATGAAAACATGGAATACCACTGACTTTGAAATAAGGTTATTAAAATTGAGAGGTGATTTATATGCTCTTTCTTACGTGAGTACTTCAATTCCACAACTACCGCTAGAACATAGGCATGACTAATCTAAAGAGAATAACTGGCAGTCAAATTTAACATGAGTTTTATGAATAATAACGGACAGTCTGATTTTGTGAGGTGAAGCACGGTAGGTTGGGGTGAAAACCCCAACGAAAAAAATGATGACTTCACCATGGAAATCAATATGTTGGATGAAACGTTCAACAAAAACGAATGAAATTTAAATGATGTTGTGCTGTTTGTTATTTTGGGAATGGATTACAATGTTGGGGTTCGTAAACTCACCGCCAACCTACATGAAATGAAATACAAATGGAATTGAAGGACTCCATAAGTGGACTGTCCGGTTTTAGCACGGTAGGTTGGGGTGAAAACCCCAACGAAAAAAATGATAAAATCACCATAGAAATCAATATGTTGGATGAAACGTTCAACAAAAACGAATGAAATTTAAATGATGTTGTGCTGTTTGTTATTTTGGGAATGGATTACAATGTTGGGGTTCGTAAACTCACCGCCAACCTACATGAAATGAAATACAAGCACGGTAGGTTGGGGTGAAAACCCCAACAAAAATGAATAAATTAAAGCGGATACAAAAATGTTGGGGTTCGTAAACTCACCGCCAACCTACGTAAGATGAAATACAAATGTAACTAAAGGACTCCATAAGTGGACTGTCCGGTTTTAGGAAATAACAAACTCAAAGTTAATCACCTTATCTATCACTCATTCCCTACAAACCACGACTCCAAAATAAGCGCAGCAGCAATACTATCAATTTGAGTCTTTTT
>JAOUOC010000326.1 GCA_029880585.1 Gammaproteobacteria bacterium | reverse complement strand
ATTAAGCTGCTCTATCAGTTGCTCAAGTAGTTTTTTACTGCCCTTGATTCGAGTAATGTAGGCTTTAGCATCTTCAATGCTAGTTATACGATGCTGGTTAATCAAAAAAGTAGGGATGTTGGAATGCACACCACGCATCTGGTTAATCGGATAATTGTGATGACGCCATTTAAAATAATCTATGTCCTGCTGTAGATTTTTTTCTAATAACTGATAACTTAACAGGGTTTGCTTATCCAGCTTGCTGGTATCAATTTGTTTAAGACGCTCAAGATTATCTTTACTGATCTGCAATTCCTTTTCTGAATTTTCCTCTGACATATCTTCCCATTTGTCATAATCTTTTTTGATCCCCATGTAACCTTGCATCATAGGACTACGATCAACATTTTCCTTAAAAATCGCGTCGAACAAAGCAACTGCTTTTTCTGACTCTGTTAATTGCTGACTTACGGATTCTGCTGCTGGTGTTGTATTTTGTTCCTGAGGTTGATTGGATGATTGCTCGCAACCAAACATCAACACACTACTAACAGCCATTAAGACAAGTGATTTTTTCATGAATAGATACCCTGTTGTTGATGAACAATGTAGTAAAAACATCATTCGACTAAAAAAGTGGGAATAGTAATATAATTTCCAGAAGGGTGAGTCAAATAAATATTGTTTTAAATTATGAATAGTTATGAGAAAAATTGCCGACAAATTCAGTTCTACACTCTATTCTCTATTCTCTATTCTCTATTCTCTATTCTCTTAAAACTTAATTATCCACCAACAAATCGGTAAAAACAAAACCGTCTCGTTCTATAGTTTCCCCAACCGTTAAATTAACAGGGTGATTAAACATGGGGCCGTTGTAGGCAAAGGTATGAAATTCACCATACTCTCCACAAGGGTCTATATTTTCTGGCAGGTCCGAGATCAAGGCAGCGCTATATTCTCTACCACCAAAAGAAGCATCAAGTTTTCGAGGATCAAGACAGGTGATAACAGCTTTCAAACCGCTATCAATCATTTTTTGGGATAAATCTTTTGTTGGAATTTGCCATAATGGAAATACCGGTTCTATACCCGTTCCTTCAAGGCGTTCTTCTCGGTATTGTCTTATATCTTCAAGAAACAGATCACCAAAAGCAAAACACTCAATGCCATCCTGCTTACACTTTTCTACAAAATCAGACATGGCATTGGCATAATCCTCGTTACTGCAAGGATATGGAATTTCAATCACCTGCAGTGGTAAACCCGCGGCTTCAGCCTGTTGTTTGAGTAGTTCAAATCTGACCCCATGCATGGCAACCCGACCAAACTGCTGATTGATCGTCGTAAACAAGCCTGCCAGTTTAATCTCAGGATCTTGCTTTAAAAGATGTAATGCCCATGCGCTATCCTTGCCGCTACTCCAGGAAAGTAATGTTTTTTTGCTCACTTTTCTCTCCACAGGTTTAAAGTGTGGCAATAGTGCCTGAGAAAATATTTTTGTCAAATAAATTGGTCGATTGAAATAAACACAAATCCATAAACAAATTAATCCATTATTTTGATATGATCTGGCACCTCAATTATTTTACCCAACTGAATTATGACAAAATCAAAAACGACAATGGCTTCACAAGCCGACAAACATATTCTTTATCAACAATCGGTTCAGGATGTTGCCAGTGATATTGAATTTGTTAAAAAGATTTTCGATGAAAAAAGAGGCAGAGCACCTCAATCGTTAAGAGAAGATTTTTGCGGCACTATGAATGCAGCTTGTGGCTGGGTAAAGGATGAAGATTTTCACCAAGCCATTGCCATTGATATTGATAAAAATGTATTAAATTGGGGAAAAGAAAATAACGTTTCTCAACTGTCAGAATCGCAGCAAAAGCGATTGACCATTATTCAGGATGATGTCCTTAGCGTAAAAACTGATCCGGTTGATACGGTGATAGCGCTTAATTTCAGTTACTGGATTTTCGAACAAAGAGAAAAAATGAGAACCTATTTTGAGAGGATAAGGGAAACGCTGGTTGACGATGGCATTTTATTTTTAGATGCTTTTAGTGGCTATGATGCCTATAAGGAACTGGAAGAAAGGCGCGAACTGGATGGCTTTACCTATGTATGGGATCAGGCCAGTTACGATCCGATTACTGGTGTTATGCAATGTTACATTCACTTTGAGTTTGCAGATGAGTCCAAAATTGATAAAGCCTTCAGCTACAAATGGCGGTTGTGGACTTTTCCTGAATTACAGGAAATAGTGATGGAAGCTGGCTTCAGTAAAGTGACTGTCTATCTGGAACAAATGGATGATGACAGTGAAGAAGATTACAACGGCAACGGTCAATTTGAACCTGCCACCAGCGCCGAAGCCCATGCAGGGTTAATTGCCTATCTGGTTTGTGAGAAATAAAACTGCTATTTTAAAAGTTTTTTCAACGCATCAACAAAGGCTCTCACATCAGCTTCATCAATATCCAGATGCGTGACCAGTCTGACTCGCTTACCCGAAGCAATTAATATGTGCTGTTGTTCAAGTGCCTGTTGTACCCTTTGAGCAATATCTTCATCTGCAAACTCAATATAGAGCATATTGGTATTGGCTGGTTCTACCTTGAGCTCGTCAATTTTTGAAAGCTCATTTTGCAATAGCTGCGCATTTTGGTGATCCAGAGCCAATCGGTCAATATGATAGTCAAGTGCATAATGCATGGCAGCCGCTAAAATGCCCGCCTGTCGC
>JAOUOC010000325.1 GCA_029880585.1 Gammaproteobacteria bacterium | reverse complement strand
TATGCGCAGCCACTACCCAAGCGGTTTAAATTTCACTAAAGAGAACTTCATGCATTTTGATTCACTTGCTCTATCTGACAACATTTTAAAAGCTATCAAGGAGCAAGGCTACCAAACACCTTCCCCAATTCAGGCCAAGGCTATCCCGGCTGTATTGGCAGGTAAAGATGTGATGGCGGCTGCACAAACTGGCACGGGGAAAACAGCGGGGTTTACATTGCCCATTCTGGAAAATTTATTAAAAGGCCTGCCTGCCAAAGTCAATCAGGCTCGCGTTTTGATTTTAACACCTACCAGAGAATTGGCCGCTCAGGTTGAAGCCAGTGTCACCACTTATGGAAAATATTTGTCGCTGACTTCAGCGGTGGTTTTCGGCGGTGTAAAAATTAATCCTCAAATGATCAAATTAAGAAAGGGCGTTGATATTCTGGTGGCAACCCCTGGTCGATTGCTGGATCTATACAATCAAAACGCCATTCGATTTGAGCAACTGGAAGTGCTGGTTCTGGATGAAGCTGACCGCATGCTGGACATGGGCTTTATTCATGACATTAAGCGAATCATCGCCAAACTACCGAAAAAGCGTCAAAACCTGATGTTTTCTGCCACTTTTTCTGATCAAATTCGTACACTGGCGAAAGGTATTGTCAATCAACCTGTTGAAATTTCAGTTTCTCCACCCAACACTACAACCAAATCTGTGACTCAATGGATCCATCCGGTTGATAAGAAGAAAAAGCCAGAATTGTTACTTCACCTGATTACCGAAAACCGATGGAAACAGGTATTGGTGTTTTCCAAAACCAAACATGGCGCAAACAAACTGACCCGTTATTTATCAGAATTTGGACTCAATGCTGCAGCCATTCACGGCAATAAAAGTCAGGGAGCAAGAACCAAGGCATTGGCTGAATTTAAACAGGGAACCGTCAAAATTCTGGTTGCAACAGACATTGCTGCAAGAGGTCTGGATATTGATCAACTCCCTCATGTGGTCAATTTTGATTTGCCTCAAGTGGCTGAAGATTATGTTCATCGAATTGGGCGAACCGGTCGTGCGGGTAAAACAGGGCAAGCAATCTCATTGGTCAGTGCTGATGAAAGCAAATTGTTAAAAGATATTGAGCGGTTAACTCAGCAAATTCTGGAACGCAAATTGGTGGATGGTTTTGAACCAACACATGATTTATCACAGTCAGATACGGTTTTGAAACCCTTAAAACCAAAAAAGCCTAAAAAACCGAAGCAGCCTAACAAATTCGGTCAGGGAAATCATGGTAACGATTCGCAGAAGAAACCTGAAAAGCGAAGGAAGCCAAAAAACACCAGAAATCAATCCAGACAAAATACGGCTAAGTCGTTTAAGGGGAAGCGATAAGCTTAATACAACTGTTCTCTTTTGCCCGAAAATGTTTGTCATTGCGAGGAGCTTGCGACGTGACAATCTCCTAAAGAATAAAACCTTAACAAAAAGACAAATATATTATTCACCTTCCATTGGCCAAAAAGTATATCCCTTACCTCCAGTTCTCTTCCACCAGGGAACTGAATCAATTGTCTCAAGATAAATTTTTGGTGTTAGCCGAGAATCAATTTTCATCATAGATAATAATCTTTTGTCATTTTTGATTAAATCTACGGCCTTTTTTTCGGCTTCATTTTCAGAATTCCCTTTTACAATTCGAGTTGTGTAAAACCCTAAATTTTTGAGTTGATTATCCAAATAAATTTCGAAATTTTCTCCACGTAACATTACTTGATACTTACTCATATTTTATTTTTAATCCTTTTAAATCTAACATGTCATTGCGAGGAGCTTGCGACGCGGCAATCTCCCACAGAAAATTACTAGCATATTGACTCATACAAATCTTTCCATTCCAAATTATTTGATTCTATCAAAGCAATTTTTCTTTTCCTTGATCCCGCTTTCAACTGCTTTTCTCTTAAAATTGCACTGTCAATGTCAGAACTTTGTTCAAAGTATACGAGTTTAGATAAATTGTACTTTTTAGTATATCCATCAACCAATTTATTTTTATGCTCATAGATCCGGCGAACCAAGTCATTAGTTACGCCAACGTACAAAGTGGTGTTATGTTGATTTGTCAAAAATAGATAAAATAATGATGACTATTCATTTTTTAAATTTCCTTTTTACTTTAGGAGATTGCCGCGTCGCAAGCTCCTCGCAATGACATGATTTTTTTAAGTACTACAGTTAGTATCAAAGCTTCCACAATTACATTATTTTCTTAATAGCATCACAAACTACACAACATCCCATTCAAAAGCAATAAACGATTAAATCACTCTCCCCCAATGACAGCCAAACAAAAAACCATTAAAATACGCCCATCTTATCTTTAGGGAATTGCCAGTGAAATTAAAAGGTCAACATCTCTTATCTGTAAAAGACTTGTCGCTTGATGTCATTGAAGCACTATTTTCTGTCGCTGAGTCCATGCGCCCCTACGCAACCCGTCAAAAATCTACAAGCGTTTTACAAGGCGCCATTCTTGGCAATATGTTTTTTGAAGCCAGTACACGAACCCGCATCAGCTTCGGTAGCGCTTTTAATTTGTTGGGCGGCAGTGTGAGAGAAACCACCGGATTATCCAGCTCCGCACTCTCCAAAGGTGAATCACTCTACGATACCGCACACATTTTATCTGGCTACAGCGACATTATTTGCATGCGTCATCCGCAAGCAGGATCAGTGGCCGAATTCGCACAAGGAAGCCGA
>JAOUOC010000324.1 GCA_029880585.1 Gammaproteobacteria bacterium | reverse complement strand
AATACGGTATTCCATGCAGAACCACGCCCGGACTTGGGATCAAGTTCCATACTTGAGCTGGAGAACTGCCAACTTTTATCTTCACCAACACAGGTTGAGAAAGTAATGTCTTTCAGATTAACTTCTGCCTTCTCATCCACTTCTACCGACTCGGCAGATCCGTTGGCATTGGTTGCAAACAAATGAAATTTGGCGTTTTTCATTTCAAGGCCATCTTGATCGCTTTTTTTCTCCAGCGCATCCGCCTGAAACAGCATCTCTTCAGATTCAACCGAAACCTGACCAACAGCTGATAATTGCTTTGATTTCTGATCAAGATACACTTCATTTGCAGTAATCACTGAAGTCTGGTTGATCACCCTGACAGGTATTATTTCTTCAGTTTCTTGCCCTGAATTATCATTTGAACTTTGGGGTGGTTCCAATACAGTTTGAACCTGACAGGATGCATCAATTTCAAACTTTGGCATCCCGCGCTTATCCAAATCGAAACGGGACTGAAAAAGTGTAATATTATCTTCAAAAGCAGTATCTTGTTTTTTCTCTTCAGGTCCATTATCGCTTGAAAATAAATTATCGCTTGAAAATAAATCGGCAGAAAATAAATTGGTAGAGAAAAACATAAACAAACAGACAAGCATCATACGTAAAGGCATGACTTGTTCTCTGGCTATATTGATTTGATTTCCCCTGATTCGCACTTTCTTTTTCTTTACTCTGATCTCTTTACCGGAACTACCGAATTCAAGCCCGTTATGATACTCCAAAACCTAAACCACTAAAATATAAAAGACCGAAATAGCGTATTTTTATTGCAGTCTTTTTTAATAACAGGCATGATACTTCGACAGAATGAACCTGCGCTTAACCTGTTGATTCATCTGGTTTGAACTTAATTCGTTTATTCTATTTTAAATGTTGTGATAAATAATAATTGATAACCATTGGCTATGTCTGACTTTCTGCCTGATTCTGTAAACAAGACCGATATAAGAAAACAGCAATTATCTGACTGGGTTTCCCGGAAGATGAAGATCAATGCTGTTAAATTAATAACCGTGTCTGGTGATGCCAGCTTTCGTCGTTACTTTCGCTTTGAACATAACAATGCCACTTATATTGCCGTGGACGCCCCACCACAACATGAAGACAATCATGCCTTTGAAAGGGCTGCAAAGATTCTTTGGGATAATCAACTCAATGTACCGGAAATTCTGGCGATAGATTTGGAGAGTGGCTTTATGCTGCTATCCGACCTTGGCGATGATTTATACCTGTCACATTTAACAGATGACAGCGCGGATCAACTCTATCATCAGGCTATAGATAACATTATCAAGATGCAATGCATTGCTGTGGATTCAATATCACATATACCGCCTTATGATGATGCCGAATTACAATTTGAAATGTCTTTGTTTACTGACTGGCTAATTCCACATCATCTGAAAATGGATTTAACCTCTGGCGAGCAAAAACTTATTCAACAAACCTTTGCCAAACTTTGTGATAGCGCCAAAGCGCAACCTCAATACTTTGTACATCGTGATTATCACTCCAGAAACCTGATGCTGACTGACCGAAATAACCCGGCTATCATTGATTTTCAGGATGCTGTATTGGGGCCAGTCAGTTATGATCTGGTTTCATTACTGAAAGACAGTTATATCGGTTGGCCTGAGGAAAAGATCGATGGTTGGTGTCGATATTATTATCAACAAGCCAGAAATGCTGACTTGATAGATTTTGATTATGCACAATTTATTCGTTACTTTGATTTAATGGGGATGCAACGGCAAATCAAAATTCTGGGGATATTCTGCAGACTCTTTTATCGCGATGGCAAGGATGGCTATCTAAAAGATATGCCTCTAACCTTTAACTATCTCAGCAAAGCAGCTTTACGTTATAATGATTATCATGACTTTTATGATTTTCTGATGTCCAAAGTGAAAGACAAAATCCTTGAATAGAAATATTTAATGACAAACTAAAACATTGAAAAAAGCATAAATTGACCGCAGATAATCCGAATCTATAAAGAGGATAGAAACCAAAATATGAGTATTACCGGTAAATTAATTGGTGGTGTGCTGGGTCTTATGATTGGCAATATCCCAGGCCTCTTATTTGGTCTGTGGATTGGCCATTCCTTTGACAAGGGCGTACAACAAAACTTTGGTAATTTTTACTCATCCTACAGCACAGCCGAAACCCAGCAAGTATTTTTTGATGCCACGTTCGCTGTTATGGGACATTTGGCCAAAGCTGATGGCGTGGTCACCAAAATTGAAATTCAGGCTGCTGAACAAATCATGCAGCGTTTGGGGATCACTGGAGAAAAAAGAGCTGAAGCAATAGCACAGTTTAATTTGGGCAAAAGTGATGATTTTGATCTGCAATCAACATTAAACCAACTGCTCACCTATTGCCGTGCCAAACCCAGTTTGATCCAGATGTTTCTGGAAGTTCAGATATTTTCCGCCACCAGTGATGGCAAGATTAACCGTGAAGAAATGGATATTCTTTATACCATTGGTAGTGCTTTTAGAGTCTCCCGTTTTCAGATTGATTTGCTGGTTAAGATGGTTATGGCGCAACAATCCTTTCGTCAGGGACATTCTGGCGGTTACTCAGGTGGTAGGCATCAGGCTGGCCGACAAGGTCCAACGATCGATCAGGCTTATCAGGTACTGGGGATTTCCAGTAGTGCCTCAAAACAGGAAGTCAAAAAAGCCTATCGCAAGT
>JAOUOC010000071.1 GCA_029880585.1 Gammaproteobacteria bacterium | reverse complement strand
TAGAGAGTTAGAGAGTTAGAGAGTTAGAGAGTTAGAGAGTTAGAGAGTTAGAGAGTTAGAGAGTTAGAGAGTTAGAGAGTTAGAGAGTTAGAGAGTTAGAGAGTTAGAGAGTTAGAGAGTTAGAGAAAAATTATACACTTAGCACTTGAAACTTAGCACTTGGAACCACAAAATATCAGGAACAATTATGTTATATGCCATTATTGCGGAAGATAAACCAGATACTCTGGCAGCAAGAAAACAAACCAGACCGGATCATATTGCTCGGTTAAATCAGTTAAAAGACCAGGGTCGTTTGATACTGGCTGGCCCTCATCCAGCTATTGATAATTCTGATCCCGGCGATTCAGGTTTTACTGGTAGTTTGATAGTAGCAGAGTTTGACAGTCTTGCAGCAGCTCAACAGTGGGCCGATCAGGATCCCTACATAAAGGCTGATGTTTATCAGAAAGTTACTGTTAAACCCTTTAATAAAGCACTTCCCTGATAAAAAACTTACAAGGAAATCCAGTGGATAATAAACAACGTATAGATCAAATGACTTTGCGTCTGACAGACGCACTTACACCTTCTCATTTACAAATTGATGATGATAGCCATCTTCACGCAGGACATGCTGGTGCCAAAAGTGGTAAAGGTCATTTTACCCTGACAATAAAAAGCGCAAAACTGGATGGGTTGACAAGGGTAAGACAACAACAAACCATATATCAATCACTCGGCAGCATGATGCAGACTGATATTCATGCTCTTTCAATAAAAATTGTCGATTGAATTTCCCGCGAATTACGGACAAAAAAAAGGCGCAGGGGTGTGCGCCATAATGCAGTTTATTGAGTAAAAAGATAAACTATAATCTGTCTTTAAGCGTTGAAAATGCTTGCCAGTGAAAGGCCTTGTCTTTCCAACATAAATCTTAATCGTCTTAATGCTTCAACTTGAATTTGTCTAACTCTTTCACGAGTCAAACCAATTTCCATCCCAACATCTTCAAGTGTAGCTGGTTCATAATTAAGTAATCCAAATCTTCTGGCTAGAACTTCCTTTTGCTTGTCACCCAGTTGATCCAGCCAATATTCAATACTTTGACGTAGATCTTCTGCTTGCAACCGATTTGAAGGACCGCATTCACGCTCATCAGCAATGGTATCAAGTAAAGGTTTGTCATTTTCATTGCCGATAGGACTGTCAACTGATGAAATTCTTTCATTCAAACCCAGCATACGGGCGACTGTTTCTACAGGCTTACCAACTTTTTCCGCTATTTCCTCAGCTGTTGGTTCGTGATCCAGTTTTTGTGCAAGCTCTCTGGAAGCTCTCAGGTACACATTTAATTCTTTAACAACATGAATCGGTAAACGTATTGTACGTGTCTGATTCATGATGGCGCGTTCGATAGTTTGACGGATCCACCATGTAGCATAGGTTGAAAATCTGAAACCTCTTTCCGGGTCAAACTTCTCCACGGCTCTAATCAATCCCAAATTGCCTTCTTCAACCAAGTCCAGCAAAGCTAACCCACGATTATTGTATCTTCTGGCAATTTTTACGACCAGTCTGAGATTACTCTCAATCATTCTCTTACGAGAGGCTTCGCACCCTTTCAAAGCCTTACGAGCGAAATACACTTCTTCTTCAGCGGACAACAAAGGAGATGCACCAATTTCTCCCAGATACATTTGTGTCGCATCAAAATTACCATCTCTACCAGCTGAGGTGAGATCAAAACTGTCATCTTCCTCAACGTCTTCCATTTCGTCTTCGATTTCAACTTCCAGTTCATCATAATTTGATTCTGTGTAAGAAATTTTGTCTCCAAGCACTTTTTGCTTTGCCATAGTTCGTTCTCCACCATGGGGACAAGTGTCCCTAAAATTGTCAGGAAAGATGCCGATGTCCATTTTTACGGTCAAACCATCTTTTTTTATAAAGCTATCATTCCTTATAAAATATGTTTTTATAAATTTATTGACAGCTTTAGTATTGTTTATCGGCAGTTTCTAATATAACTTTAGGTTTTTTGAAAACTTTTTTTAAAAGCTACTTTTGAGGCAAGTAATTCAAGGGATCGACAGGTTTTCCCTTGTATCGAATTTCGAAATGAAGTTTATTTCTTAAGGCTCCGGTACTCCCTATTTCGGCAATTCTTTGTCCAGCTTTAACAATTTCATTTTCTGAAACATGAATTTTTGAATTATGCGCATAAGCACTCAGATAGTTTGCATTGTGTTTGATGATCACAAGGTTTCCATATCCTCTCAGACCATCACCTTTGTAAACAACCTGGCCCTGAGCTGCAGCCCTGACAGCCTGACCTTTACTTCCGGCAATATCAAGCCCACGATTGGCATTGCTTTTATCCGAAAAAGTCGCCAAAATTTTTCCATCTGTCGGCCATATCCAATTTAGCGATTTATCACTGACATATATCTGTGCTGAAGTTGAAGACTTTCTTTCTGAAGAACCTTTGTTTGTGGTTTTCTTACCATCTTTAGTACTGGCTGTTTTTTCAGATTTTCCTGATTTGCTATTTTTTGAAGATTTCTCACGCCCTTTTTTACCTGATGCTTTTGAGCCTGATTTGCCAGTACCAGACGATTGAACATTTTCTGATGCGGGCGCACTAATCGGGTTTCTTAATACATCACGATTAAGTGCTGCAATCAGATTATCTACATCAAAATATCCACCATCATCGGCTGTACGCAACTGCAAAACCTGCCCAGGATAAATGATATTATCTTTAATCTGGTTTATTCGAGCCAATTCCTCATAATCCAGAGAATGCTGCCAGGCAATTGAAAATAAAGTATCACCGGATTTTACCGTGTAGCTGGTTGGTGAACTTTCAGATTGTGCACCAGAACCAAGAGTAAGGTTTTCGACAGGCGCTGGCGTTATATGTGAACACGACATCAGTCCACAAGTCAGTATGGCAAAGACAAATATAGCGAGTTTGTTTTTGTGTTTTCCTTTCATCTATTTATAGTTCAGCCTGCCTTTGGAAATTATAGGTATTTGTACAGTAAATAGGCCAAAATGGCAACCGCCACCACAGCCCAGCCGAGTGTATCAACAATATCCCTGAGTTTTTTCTCCATATTCTCACCACCCAACTTGATTAGCCCTGCAACCAGATAAAAACGTCCAGCCCTGCCAACAAGAGAAGCTATAGCGAAGGGAATCAAAGCCATGTTCATCATACCTGCGCTGATGGTAAAGACCTTGTAGGGGATCGGTGCGAAACCGGCAATAAATACAATCCAGACACCATAATCAATGAATAATTCACTCGCTTTGTTATAGGAATCACCCATACCATATTCTACAAATAGCGGCTCAATAACCTCTTGTCCCAGATATGCGCCTAACCAGAAACCAGCTATACCGCCAAGCACACTGGTAATTGTGGCTACCAGAGCAAAATACCATGCTTTTTCCAGACGGGATAAACACATTGGCGCCAGCATAACATCAACCGGAATAGGAAAAATTACCGATTCAAGAAAACTCATTACCCCGAGATAATAAACGGCGTACTGATGTTTTGCCCAGCGTAAACAGGCATCGTACATTGGGCTAAAAATTTTCATTCATTACTCCGATTGTTTTCATTTTTCTTGATTATTCAACGGTTCCACCCAGTAGGGGTACGAATTTAACATCTTCAATTTTCATTGTAGAAACCTGTCCATCTGTTTTTTCCAGTAAAAACAGTTCCTGATCGCCGCCGGCTTTAGTCACTGGAATAACCATTCTTCCACCTTCAGCAAGCTGTTCAACAAGTGGTTGTGGCACATTATCTGGTGCTGCAGTCACAATAATGGCATCAAAAGGTGCATACTCTTTCCAGCCTTGATGCCCATCACCATGACGACAGGTAATATTAGACAAATTTAAAACTTTAAACCGCTCAATCGCCTGTTTTTGTAAAGGCAATATTCTTTCAATAGAAAATACATGACTGGCAAGTTTTGATAATACACTGGTTTGATAACCACAACCGGTGCCAATTTCCAGTACCCGATTCATCGGCCCACTCATCACCAAAAGCTCGGTCATACGGGCTACAATATATGGCTGTGAGATTGTTTGTCCCATACCAATAGGCAGTGCGCTGTCTTCGTATGCCCGGTGTGCCAAAGCTTCATCAATAAAAATATGTCTGGGTAACTGTTCCATAGCTGACAAGACATTTTCTTCAATGATCCCTTTTTCTCTCAAACGTTTGATCAGGCGACTTCTTGTTCGTTGTGAAGTCATTCCAATTCCCGATAAATTCACAATACACTCTCTTAATACTTAATATCCAAAACTTTAATCCAATACAAAATCTTAATACCGTTTTTCTTATAATCCGAGTTTGTTTACCCAATCACCCATATTCTGAAAACTTTCATAGGCGGTAAAATCAACAACCAAAGGCGTGATAGAAACAAAGCCCTGCTTAACCGCATCAAAGTCTGTGCCTTCACCAACATCTTGCGGGGCACTGGGTGGCCCAATCCAGAATATGTCATTTCCTCTGGGATCTGTGTCTGGCAAAATATTGTCTGCTCTGTGCCTGCTTCCCAAACGGGTTAAACGATAGCCTTTTATTTCATCCAGAGGTAAATCCGGTACATTAACATTTAAAATAATGTTGGATGCTGAACTTAAATCGCGTAAATGAAATAGAATTTTCAGGATGACCTGAGCGGCAGTTTCATAATGGTTACACTCATAACTGGCTAGTGAAACCGCTACAGCTGGAATGCCCAGGTGTCTACCTTCCATTGCTGCAGCCACTGTACCTGAATACAAAACATCATCGCCCATATTGGCGCCACGATTAATACCTGATAACACCATATCAGGTGGTGTATCCATAAATCGGTAAGAACCAATATGAACACAATCACAGGGCGTACCACTGAGAGCATAATAACCATTATCCAGTTGACGACATCTAAGCGGTCTATCCAGAGTTAAAGCACTACTACTGCCACTTCTGTTTTTATCAGGCGCGACAACTGTGACATTGTGTTCATTTGAAACAAAATCAGCCAATGTATTAATACCTGGTGCATCGGCACCATCATCGTTACTGATCAAAATGTTTATTTTCTGCTGAGCATTGTTTTTTTGCTGCATACTAATCTATTGCCGCCTCTATAACTTAACTTTTGTCTTTAGCTCTTAGCTCTTTGACGTTATCTTTCATCTGGTTGACGTGCCACATCATTAATTTCAAACAACTCTCTGAGTAATGCCGTTGCATAAGCACCAGAGGGTAAACTGAAGCTAATCTTGATTATCGAATCAGATTGCTGACTGACTGACAATTGTTTCGGGATCACTCGATAGGCTCGTCGAGCCGAATCCATTTTAACCACAGTCAGCGCATCAATCCAGTTTGAATAATCAATTAATTGAGTTTGTTCAATTTTAAGTGCCAAATCACGACTTTCGGAATTTTGTCCTCCCGCCAACCAACCCGATGGATGTATTGCGCCCTGTTCTATTCTTTTTATTACATCCGAATCAATTTCACCAGCCGCGAAATAAGCATGACTGTTGTCAAACATCAAACAATCACCTGCTATCGCCTGATCCCAATCCTGCCTTCTAACTCTTTCTGCCAGTTGTAAATTAAACAAATAGCTTCTGGCTGCAGAATAATATATCCCTTTAAGGTTTCTGTTTTTAACCTTTAATGTTTTGTTAAACATTTTTTCTGCTGCAATCAGGTTTTCCCCATCAAAACCAAAACGTTGGTAGGCGAAATAATTGGGAAATCCCTGACTTCCGATTTTCTCATACACTTGTTGGTCAAATGGTTGAGTCACATCTCTTAAAATGATTTCAAAATTGTTTCTTGCAATACTACCCAAACGTAATTTCTTATTATGTTTCTCAGTCTTGAGAATTTTAAAACTCTCATTAGCTTCTGGCAGATCGAACGCCTTGACTCCCGGAAGATGAATACTAAACCATTGTTGTGATTGGCTATATCGATCCTTTTTACCTGCATAACCCACTGAAAAAGGTTTGACATTAAAATGCCTTGCCAATTGTTTGGATAACCAATCGGTATTGCAGCCATTTTTTTCAATCAGTAAAAATAAATGCTCTCCTTCACCACTTGGCTCAAATGAAAGTGTTTCCGTTACCTTAAAATCTTCATTATATTTGCGCATTAATGCACGAGGACGAATAGATGTGCTTGCGCTTGGAAAGTCCAGATTAAATCTGTGAGAGGATGATTCAGCTTGTTGAGAATTTTCCAAAATTGTTACGCCGCCGTATTTGCAATCAAGACGACAGCATGAACTGCAATACCTTCTTTGCGCCCTATGAAACCTAAAGATTCGGTTGTGGTTGCCTTAACATTGATGCAATCAGCTGCCACATTCATATCTGCGGCCAGATTTTCGATAATTGCGCTAATATGAGGTGCCATTTTGGGGGTTTGCGCGATAACGGTAACATCAAGATTGTTCACTTGATAATTTTTTTCCTTTAATAGATTGATAACAGATTTAAGCAGATCCCGACTGTTAGCGTTGTCATAGGCTGAATCTGTATCGGGAAAGTGTTTACCAATATCACCCAATGCTGCTGCACCGAGCAAGGCGTCGCATACTGCATGTAATAATACGTCACCATCAGAATGCGCTATCAAACCCTGATGATTTTGAATATGAATACCACCCAGAACTAATGGTTTATCGCCACCAAAAGCATGCACATCATAACCGTGTCCAATTCTGAGCATAATCCTTCCAAATGTAGATGATATAAATTGGCGAACATTTTACCGTTTTATCAAATTAACAACCAGACATATTAAAAATATTGGTATAAATTTTCCGATAAAAAATAGTTTCATCTGCAACTATCACTTATAATTAACGATTAACTACTAAGAATTTATTAATTAAATCTGTTTGGAGCCAATTCGATGCTAGATCAACTGCAAGCCTTACCTGCCGATCCCTTACTTGGACTAATCACAGCCTACAATGAAGATACCAATCCAGATAAGGTAGATTTGGGTGTTGGTGTTTATAGAGATGAATCTGGCCACACGCCGATTATGAAAGCAATTCATCTGGCAGCAGAAAAGCACTTGCAGTCTGAAGATTCCAAAACCTATATTGCGCCAGTGGGAGTACCAGGTTTTGTTAGTGGCATTAAATCTCTGGTGATGGATGGTACATCGGCTTTAAAAGATAATCGTATTGCGGCAGTTCAGGCACCAGGTGGATGTGGCGCTTTAAGAGTTGGCGCAGAATTACTTAATCGTTTGAAAGATGACATTACGCTTTGGGTCAGTGATCCTACCTGGGCTAACCATATTCCATTGATAAGTTCTGCTGGCATCAAGATCAAAACCTATCCCTACTTTGATCCTGCTACTAACGCTGTTAATTATGATGCGATGGACAAACAACTTGCTGAATTGGGCTCTAACGATATTGTCTTACTTCATGGTTGCTGTCATAACCCGACCGGTGCCGATTTAAGCTTTGAAAACTGGCAAAGCATAGCTCAAAGGGCGAACAAGCAAGGTTTTGTCCCATTTGTCGACATTGCCTATCAAGGATTGGGGGATGGCATTGAAGAAGATGTTAAAGGCGTGAGATATCTTTCTGAAAATGTCGATGAAATGCTGATTGCTTCTTCCTGCTCAAAAAGCTTTGGACTTTATCGTGAAAGAACAGGCTGTTTGATGATTCAAAACAAAACCGTAGAAAACGCAAGAGCCATTCAAACTCAAATTCAGGACATTGCCAGAGCCATTTATTCAATGTCCCCTGCTTATGGTGGTTATCTGGTTGATCTGGTTTTAAATACACCTGATTTGCGTCAGATGTGGGAAACCGAATTGGCCGAAATGGCGACTCGCGTAAAATCGCTCAGAGAAGGATTAGTCAGTCATATTCAAGCTGCTGGTATTGATAGAGATTTCAGTTTTATTACCCAACAAAAAGGTATGTTCAGTTTTCTTGGGATCAGTAAGGATCAAGTTGATCAAATGAGAAAGGATTTTAGTATTTATATGGCAGGCTCCAGTCGAATCAACGTTGCAGGTCTTAATACCAATACATTGGAATATGTGGCAAACGCTTTAAAATCTGTTTTGTGATTCTCTAATTTTTGTGCTGACTTTTTAAATCGGGCGAACACATGGGTTCGCCCCTACATTATTTTGCTGATATTAGTACCATTCAAATCTGAAGATGCGGTTCGTACCTCACCACATTCTACAAAAAAATACTAACGCAGAAATTCATTTGTCTCATCAATTAAAATAACAAAACTTAAAAGAATAACGAGGGGAAGCAATACAATGGTTCCAACCACGGCACCAGTTGTTTTTAACCCGTCAATCGACTCAACTTCAATTTGGTGAACATCATTAAGATTAACTGAAACCGTAGTAAGTGGTGCTGAGACCAGAGAACCTGTAATTGTTTGATTATCAAAGCTGGTGACTGTCATGTTTATCACCCGTCCAGATTTTTCATAAACAATTATATTATCTTTGATTTTTAATTTTGGCTCAGTTGATAATCTGGTCTTTTTATCTTCATGCTCAGATGGCTCAGCCATATTGTTATTAGTTTGTTCATCAGAACTTGATTGATTAGATTGCGGTATAGGAACTTTAACAATATTTACCGGTTGCATACTGGTGCACCCAAGTAAAGAAAAGATGCTAAGCCAAATGATGGCAACTTTAAAGTTTACTGACAAACGCATTGTTTACTCTCCCTGTTTGATGAAACAATACTATCTAATCAAATACTAGCATTCAATTTGTTCAAATAACAATCTGATTAAATTTCACGAATAAAGGCAGTCGTTATATCGCTTTTCTATTTTCAATCCTGTTCTTTATCAAACCTAGTACCGATGAATGAAAGTCATCAAGAACATAATTGGCCCAAAAAGAACCATACCAATTTACTTTGGAGGTCATACGATATCTGGTTGATAGTGATAAATAAGTCTTGCCATTTTTTTCTTCAAATTCATAAACACCACTTACCACATCAAAATACTGATCACCAACCACAATATGGGTATCAAGTTCAGCTATATTCATTGATGCCTGATCTACAATAACATCATAAGCAAAAATTTCATTCTCAACTATTTGAGTTATTCTTTCCTGAAAATGCACGCCTCTTTCCCATGACAAGTCACGAATCCCGCCAACTTTCATTTCTACCGTTGTAGCAGATAAAGGTTTGGGTATACCGATAAAATGTGACAAATTCCATTCGAGCTCTTCCTCATGAATATCTTTAATATTTGGGATAGTTCCCCACACATCCTTGATAGAAGCATTGATTTCAACAGTATTTTTAACGGTATGGAAAAGTTCAGGAGATTGGATGGGGGTTTCAAAAGGCGAAATTAACAAGGGTAATATTGAAAAACAGGATACAACGCCGACATTTGTCTTATCACAATAATTTCTTCTCACATAACCGCCAATTGCACCGCCCAGTGACGATAAAGGAAGATACAAAGGGAGAAGCATGACAATGCAAATAATAGTTTCCCAGGCAAACAATATCGATATGATTGACCAACCCAAAACAGGCCACCAGGGATGAAAACTTCTATAACTTTTATTATTGGCCTGTTCCTGTGTTGCAAAAAATACAGTCACGACTCCGACTGATATGGGTGAAATAACCAGCATTGCAATTGATACGAATTCAAGAAATGCCAGAGAATAACTTTTTCCCATAGAGAAAATAGAGGCACACACCAATGCATACAAAGTACCCCAAATAAAACCGGCCAAACTTCCACGGTATTTCACTTTATTTTCCTCTTACGCAAATCTCGATTGTATCGAGGTTAAATTAATTATTTTTTAAATACCATCTATGAAACAAAGGAACAAACAATACCAAAATGGGGAGCAACAACACAACAATTAAGACAATATCTTTTAGAGCTGGCAAATTTTTAATCAGCATCAAGCAACCGACAGATAATAGAAACAAACCAGCTACTATCAATGAAATTAATTTTCTTGTTTTCTTTTGACCAACGCCCTTCTTCACCCAAGCAGACAATATGAATATATCCAAAATAACAAGAACAAATAAGGGATATACTATGCCTGCTCCGCCCATGATATAAAACACCCCTACCTACAACTGCCTACACATTTCTCAAAAACTAAACTGCATCATCAGGGCATCTTCTTGCCCTGAATCAGTTTTGTAATATTTTTTACGAATTCCAATTTGTTCAAACTCGAACTTCTGATAAAGCGCAATAGCAGCCTGATTAGATTTTCT
>JAOUOC010000323.1 GCA_029880585.1 Gammaproteobacteria bacterium | reverse complement strand
CAAAAATTATTAAAACAAAGATATTTACTAATAGAGTGATAATTGAATAGATTCTACTTTGCAAAGATAATCATCTTAGTCTTAGGGCTATTTACTCCCAATACAATTCAAGCTCGTGAATTGCCCGAACTAATTGATATTTTATCAAAAAAGGCCCCTAAAGGTTATTATCCAAAAGATGCTGATTACCAACTTTTTAAATATATCTGTAATTCAAAAAATTGTTTTAACGTTATTAGCGTTGAATCCGTTACAAGTTCAAAAAAAGCTATAAGAAGAATTGCTGTATTCTCAGGAAATAATGATTATTTAGGAAGCTATTCTGGTTTTAACGAATTACCTCAGTCAGCAAATGGCAATGTATTAGAATTTCCGAAATCAGAGTTTGGGTATAAAATAGTCTTCGTTAGTGAGCAACCTCCAGAAACAGTTTGGATAGATGGAGAAGTGTATGGCTTTGAAAAAGTGATTCATTAAGAATAACATAAAAGTGAGAAGTTGTTCCTGCCTCGATAACTTTATTGACCTAAACTGATTAAGACAATGAATTTTTTGTGTTTTTGTTGTCTAAGTAGTTAATGTCGAAAGTTTTAGTAAACCCTTAAGTCAATAAAACCGGAGGCTCTAATGCGTAGAATAAAAAAATACCTTTCTAATGAAACCAACGTTGATATGACTCCCATGCTGGACATTGTTTTTATCATGTTGATTTTCTTCATCGTTACCACATCCTTTGTTAAGGAAAGCGGCGTGGTGTTAGACAGACCACAGAGCAGTAAAGGCGAAAATTCAGTAATACCAATTACGCTGCAGATTGATGATAACAGCATCATTACGCTTGATGGTCGAGATATATCTATTGATTCAGTTCGAGCCAATATTGAAACCGCGAGAGCCAAGGATCCAAAGGCTGGCGTTATTGTTAAAGCACATGAAAAGTCAAAAGTAGGAATAGTAGTTAGTGCATTAGATCAGGCCAAACAGGCTGGTGCAGATAGAGTCATTGTAGAAAAATTCAGATAGCCCAATTCAATTGATACTATAACGAGCATGACGCGCCTGAAACGTGATTTATGCATGTTTAAGGCAAAAAGATATAAGTAATGGGCTGGACATATTTTAAGTCAACCGTTATAGTATCGTGTCTTGTGATAAGTAGAATATTTAGACGAATTTATAAGTCTTGAATAAGGCTGCACAGTGGGTTAAACATTGGCAGTTTGATAGAGTTTAAGTAGGAATTTAAGATGCGTAGAGCCAGAAAACATTTTGATGATGAAACCGAAGTTGACATGACACCCATGTTGGACATTGTTTTCATTATGTTGATCTTCTTCATTGTAACAACATCTTTTGTAAAAGAAGAAGCTATCGTTTTGAATAGACCAAAACCAAGCCCTGATACTGACGTTGTTCCACCA
This sequence comes from Gammaproteobacteria bacterium, assembly GCA_029880585.1. Classification (GTDB taxonomy): domain Bacteria; phylum Pseudomonadota; class Gammaproteobacteria; order Enterobacterales; family Kangiellaceae; genus Aliikangiella. Next base: position 1,374 of record JAOUOC010000323.1, on the reverse strand, counting down.
GAGCACTTGAGACCTATCGTTATCGAAATAGATGACTTAAGTGTTGTAAGAATGGATAGACGCGAAGTTGATGTGAATGCTATCAGAGCTAATGTAGAAACAGCCAGAGCAAAAAAACCAAAAGCAGCGGTTGTAGTGGTTGCACATGAAAAAGCAAAAGCTGGCGTAGTGGTTAGTGCTGTAGATCAGGCTAAAATGGCTGGTGCAGAGCAAATTTTGGTTGATAAGAAGAAAGACTAATTAATTTTGATTGATGAGAAAGGCGGCAATAGTCGCCTTTTTTATTGCTCAAATGAAAATATAGATAATATATTAGTCAAAGAGTTAAAATTAAGATTATGTATAGCATCAAACAAATTGGAACAGGATTAATATGAGTCAATTATTTCTTCTGGGTTTTATCGTACTATTGGTGTACTACTGGAATCATACCCAAAAATTAAAACAGATTGCTATCAGAGCTGGTCGTCATAGATGTCATGAAGCAGGCGTTCAATTTCTCGATCATACAGTGGTTCAAAGTAAAATAACGATGGTACGTGATAAAAAAGGGGGCTGGTATTTTGCCAGACTTTATGAGTTTGATTTTACATCAACGGGTGAAACCCGTTATCAGGGAAGAATAAAAATAATTAAACATCGTGTTGTAGATGTTGATTTGGATGCTTTTGCCATCAATTAATTCTCACAAGAGAAAGATTAGAGTTTTTTATACATCCGGCCTTTGGTATATTAGCTTAAATCAATCGACAATTTAAAAGATAAAATATGTCTGATATATCAGGACTTTCAGCAGTAAATATTAGCTACAACAAAAAAAAGGAACATATTTTAAAGGATATCAGTTTTGATCTAAAAACTGATAGCAAAGTCGCATTGGTCGGTTTAAACGGCGCCGGAAAATCCACATTACTTCGATTATTGGCTGGCGATCTGTTACCTGAAGAAGGAAAAATTTCCTATCTGCCAGATTCAAAAAAACTTCAACCACACAATTTAACCTTTAAAGCGATATCCGGTTATATGATGAGTGGAATGACAGCATTAGATGGATTGAGAGTTGGTGATTATTTAACGCTGGTTGCTGGTAGTAAGGGAATGACAAATGAAGCTATCAGTGAATCAATTGAATTAATTGCAGGAAACTGGGACATAACGCATTTATTGGATAAAAGTCTCTCCGAACTATCACAAGGAAATATGCAAAAAGTATCGATAGTTCAATCTTTAATAAACCAGCCAGAGTTTTTGATTTTGGACGAACCAACGCAAGCGCTGGATCCACTTGAGCAACAAAGATTTGTAGATCAAATTAGCCAATTGAAAATCCCGCTTTGTATATTTTCATCTCACCATATTAATGAAACTGTTACT
>JAOUOC010000322.1 GCA_029880585.1 Gammaproteobacteria bacterium | reverse complement strand
ATATTATCAAAAAAATTCTCACTAACTCATCAGAGGAAGAATCATGATAAAACCAAAATTACTTTTATCCACACTTATCATCTCAGGTCTTTTAGCTGCCTGTTCTGAACAAGGTGATAAATCTGGCGCTACTCAGGAGTCAGATTCACCAACTGCAATTGAGCAAACAAGCCAACAAGATGGCAATACCCTATTAGCTGAGTGGTCTGGTTCTTATCAAGGCGTACCAGCTTTTGATAAGGTTAAACTGGAAGATTTAAAACCTGCTCTTGAAGCGGGTATGCAACAAAGTCTGGCTGAAATTGATGCAATCACCAATAATCCAGAACCAGCCAATTTTGAAAACACTATCGTAGCAATGGAAAGAGGCGGTAAAATTTTGGATAGAATTTTTACCTATTGGGGCATTTGGAGCAGTAATGTTTCAACGCCAGAGTTTAGAGAAATTCAAAAGGAAATGGCTCCCAAACTTGCAGCCTTTCGTTCCAAAATTAATCAAAATACACAACTTTTTGAACGTATCAAGGCAGTTTATGAAAGTGAAGAATTTAAATCCTTATCAGCAGATAAACAGCGATTGGTTGAATTAACTTACGACGGGTTTGCAAGAAATGGCGCGACATTAAGTGGTGAGCCCAAAGATCGGTATGCCGCAATTAACCAAAAACTGGCTGAATTACACCCCCAATTTGCCAACAACGTATTGGCCGATGAAGAAAACTATGTACTTTATTTAACAAAGGAACAATTGGGTGGATTGCCGGAATCTATTGTCAATGCTGCAGCCAGTGCAGCAAAAAGTAGAGGTAAAGATGACATGTATGCGATTACCAATACACGCTCATCCATGTCCCCTTTCCTTTCTTACTCAACCGAAAGAGAACTGAGAAAAAAAGTTTGGGAAACCTACTACAATCGTGGTGATAATGGCGATGAATATGATAACAATGCGATTATTGCAGAAATTCTAAAATTAAGACATGAACGAGTTCAATTGCTTGGCTTTGACAATTATGCCCAATGGCGATTAGCCGATCGCATGGCCAAGAATCCTGAAAATGCGATGAATCTGATGAAATCCGTTTGGCCTGCAGCCATAGCCAGAGTAAAAGAAGAAGTGGCTGATATGCAGCAAATTGCAGATAATGAAGGACTAAACGACAAAATCAAGCCTTGGGATTATCGTTACTATGCTGAAAAAGTCAGACTTTCCAAATACGCATTGGATTCGGATGAAGTCAAACAATATCTGCAACTGGATAAATTACGAGAAGCCATGTTCTACGTGGCAGGTCGTTTGTTCAATTTTAAATTTACCCCGGTTAAGGAAGGATCTGTTCCGGTATTCCATCCTGATGTTAAAGTCTGGGAAGTGACTGATTTAACTTCTGGCGAACACATTGGCCTTTGGTATCTTGATCCTTTTGCTCGTCAAGGCAAACGATCAGGTGCATGGGCAACCAGTTACCGCAGCCATACAACCTTTGATGGTAAAACCAATGTTTTATCTTCCAATAACTCTAACTTTGTTAAAGGTCAGGAAGGTGAACCAACACTTATCTCATGGGATGATGCTGAAACCTACTTCCATGAATTTGGTCATGCATTACATTCATTGTCATCAAAGGTCGCTTATCCTGGATTAAATGGTGGCGTCAGAGACTATACTGAATTTCAATCACAGCTTCTGGAAAACTGGTTGTTAACTGATGAAGTTATTAACAATTATCTTGTTCATCACAAAACAGGCGAACCAATTCCAAAAGATTTGATTGATAAAATAAAGGCAGCTTCCACTTTCAATTCAGGTTTTTCAACCACTGAATATCTGGCTTCCGCTCTGGTGGATATGATGTATCACACCACTGATCCTAAAGATATGGATGCGGACAAATTTGAAAGAGATGCTTTGGCTTCACTTAATATGCCAGAAGAAATTGTCATGCGTCATCGTTCTACTCATTTCGGTCATATCTTTTCTGGTGAAGGTTATTCTGCCGGATATTATGGTTACCTTTGGGCTGAAGTTTTAACCGCTGATGCCGCAGAATACTTTGCTAATTCTGAAGGTGGTTTCTACGACAAGGAAATTGCTGAAAAACTGGTGAAACATTTATTCAGCGTGAGAAACTCTATTGACCCGGCTGATGCTTATCGTGCATTCCGTGGTCAGGATGCTAATGTAGATGCATTGATGCGAGCAAGAGGGTTTCCAGTAGAAAATAAACAATAAACTGCTATCTCTCTAAACTATAGCCCACTTCACTAAAACTGATGTGGGCTTTTTTGTTACTGAAATAACCCAATAGCTTCACAGACCAGTGGAAATCTACTTTAAATCAAGTGCAATGCAAGGTAACATTTGCCCTGAGCTATCAAATAGCAGTTTATTGATTTATTTTTATAAGTTGAGATGCCAGATCAAGTCTCAGTTATTGGTTAAAAGAGGAAAAAATATCCATGGTCATCAAACCTAAAATACGTGGTTTTATTTGTACCAATGCACATCCAACTGGTTGTGCTCAAAGCGTTAAAGAGCAAATTGCTTACGTTCAGCAACAAGGTGAATTACCTGTTAAACCGAAAAATGTTTTGGTGATTGGTTGTTCTACCGGTTACGGTTTGGCCTCTCGCATTACCAGTGCATTTGGTGCTGGCGCAAAAACGTTAGGTATTTGTTTTGAGAAAGAGCCTACGGAACGTAAAACAGGAACAGCTGGCTGGTACAACACTGCGGCTTTTCATCAGGAAGCAAAAAATGCCGGTTTGTATTATCGCACCATTAATGGTGATGCTTTTTCT
>JAOUOC010000070.1 GCA_029880585.1 Gammaproteobacteria bacterium | reverse complement strand
AGAAAAACAGGATGAATGGGTTCAACAGGCCATTTACCACCCGGAATATGGTATTAAAGCCAATAGTAAATTGATTTGTTCACAGGCAGTTGAGCGTTTAATGAAGGCAAGCAATTGGTTGATAGATCAGGGCGCAGAGATTATTATTTCTGGCTGCACTGAAATTCCATTGGCTTTACCCATGTCACACATCAACAATGTGCCATTAATTGATGCTACCAAGGTTTTGGCTGCTGCTTTAATAAAGGAAACATTTCCTGAAAAATTGTTGAGTAATTGGTGTGAGAGATGAAAACATCTCTACCATCCTAAATCTAAATGTCTTTTCATTCTTCAAAGGTTATAATGTCGGTCAGATATAACCTATACAAAATATGAATAAAACGGATTTATGCAAAATTCAGATCATAAAAAAACCTATAATATAGGCTTGCTGATGGAGCAGACCCGTTTGGTGGCTGCGGATTATCATCAGACAACCGGTATGGCTTTACCTGTTACGGCTGAACTGGCACGCTTTGATGCTATTGATAAGCTTGATCTTCAAAAAACTGAAGCTGTAGAAGGTGTTGACGCAATCGATCCGAAATCTCCAAAATATCAATTTTTAATTAAGGGGAGAGCAATTTTTAAAAATAAAAAGTCGCGTCAAAAGCTCGGCAAGTTAAGTCTGGATCAACCATGGAATGCCCTGTTAATGGTATTGTATAACGATGAATATCAACCAACCGCTATTTATCAGATAGAAAGAGATATCATCGAAAAAGAATTGGAAAGTATTTCCGTTGACAGGAGAGGTTCGATGACAGTTGCAAAATATAAGGCGCTAGGCGAATTAAAATGGTCCGGTGACCAATGACCATAGTTGAAACGCTATCAGTTGAAGCAGTACTGGGTGACAAGGGCGTATTTGCACAAAACAACCCTAAATTTCAGGCCAGAAAAGAGCAGTTATCAATGGCCGCAGCTGTTGCCAAAGCAATAGAGAATAATGCAAACAGTTTGATAGAGGCGGGGACAGGTGTAGGGAAAACCTTCGCTTATCTGGTGCCGGCAATATTGTCTGGCAAGCAGGTAGTTATTTCGACAGGCACCAAAAACCTGCAAGATCAATTATTCAAAAAAGACATTCCAATTGTTACCAGAACGTTAGGGATTCATCCTCAAACTGCATTACTTAAAGGGCGCAACAATTATCTGTGTGAATATCGGCTGGAATCCACATTATCTTCCGGCAGATTACCAGATCCGGTGGCAGTCAAACATCTATCAATGGTTAACAAGTGGCGTAATAACACCTTGTCTGGCGATTTAACCGAATTAAAACCTTTACCTGATAACTCTCCGGTTATTAGCTATGTAACCAGTACAGCGGATAATTGCCTGGGGCAGGAGTGTCCTTTTATCGACAAGTGTTTTGTTGCAGCAGCAAGAGAAAAGGCCAGAAAGGCAAAAGTTCTGGTAGTTAACCATCATTTGCTACTTGCCGATTTGGTGCTTAAATCCGATGGTTTCGGTGAATTGCTACCAGACACGGACATCTTTATTGTTGATGAAGCACATCATTTAACCAAAACAGCCTATCAGTTTTATGGCAACTATTTATCCAGTCGTCAAATTAATGAATTATGTCAGGAAGTAGAATTGCAGTACCGTACAGAAGTGACAGATAGCAAGGATTTAATGCTTGATGCGCAAAGGTTATCCAAAGCTGCAAAGGATTTTCGTTTGGCGCTTGGTGAGTATGATAATAAATCTGAATGGGCGCCTGATAAAGAAATTTTAAAAGCGTTTAACAATTTAACCCAAAAGATCACTCGGCTTTTTGAAGTTGTCAAAGTTAATTCAGCCCGTACAAAGGTTTTGGAGTCATGTTTTGAAAGATTGAATCAATACAAACATTTTATTAGTCAATTCGAGCAAAAACCTGATGGCAGCTTTGATTTTATCAATTGGTATGAAACCATTAAATCCGGCTTTATCTTGCACAGCACCCCCATCAATATTGGCGAACTCTTTCAGCAATCAAGACAAAGATATTCACAGTCGAGCTGGGTAATGACTTCCGCAACATTGACAGTTAATAACAGCTTTGATCATTTTATCAGGACACTAAACTGGAAAAATATCGAAACATTAATGCTACCATCCTCTTTTGATTATCAAAACCAGGCGCTTTTATATTTACCAAGAGATTTGCCCTCTCCATCGGATGAGTATCATATCAAGGCAATGATAGATGCAGTGCTACCTTTGCTCAGAATAACACGTGGCAGAAGTTTTCTTTTATTCACCAGTCATAAGGCATTGCAAAAAGCAGCTGAAATTTTTGATGATTACAAGGAATTTAATTATTTTGTTCAGGGACAAAGCAGCAAGGAAGAGTTATTGAATCAGTTTGTTCAATCTGATGATGCAATCTTGCTCGCGACAGGCAGTTTTTGGGAAGGGGTTGATGTTAGTGGTGATAATCTGGTGATGGTTATTATCGATAAATTACCTTTTGCGTCACCTGACGATCCTTTACTCAATGCCAAAATTAACCAATGTAGAAAAAACAAAGGCAATCCTTTTATGGAAATACAACTACCTGACGCAATTTTATCCTTAAAACAAGGTGTAGGTAGATTGATCCGTAGTGTCGAAGACAGAGGTGTGGTGTGTATCACAGATCCAAGGCTGATTGGAAAACATTATGGCAAACAGTTTCTCGATAGCCTGCCAAACTTTAAAAGAACACGCGAAAGCCAATTGGTTGAGGAATTTTTGACTGATATAATGAGCGTCTCAACATCTTCGGATGAAAATGAAAATAATCAGGGTAAAAGTTAATGGCGAATATTTTATCAATTGATGCGTCAACTGAGTATTGTTCAGTAGCACTCATGTGTGGCAATGAGGTCATTGAAGATTGCAGAAATATTCCAAAGGCACATGCTCTGCATCTTCTGCCTATGGTTGAAAAGCTATTAGTTGAATCTTCTATATCTTTACAGAGTCTTGATGCCATTGCCTGTAACATTGGCCCTGGTGCTTTTACCGGGATAAGAATAGCTGTTTCGGCTGCACAAGGATTATGTTATGGCGCTGATTTGCCAGCCATACCTGTTTCAACATTAGCCAATTTGGCAATTCAGGCATTTAATCAAAAGGATGAAATTAAACAATGTTTATCAGCAATTGACGCCAGAATGAATGAAGTTTATTTTGCCCGTTTCAATTTAAACGATAATGGTCTTCCACAATTGATTGATAAGGAGATGGTTATAGGTCCTGAGAAAATAGCGCTATCATCGATGATTTCCGATGGTAGTTATTTAATTGGCAATGGCTGGAACGCCTATCAGGAAGCATTCAAAAATGATGATTTGAGTAATTTTGAAATAATTCAAAACAGCTACCCGCAAGCACAATACAGTCTTACTATTGCCAAACAGGCTTTTGATAAAAATGAAGTGATAAAGGCAGAAGATCTACAACCAGCCTACCTAAGAAATAATGTAGTCCAACAATAATTGGACTTTTAATGGACACAATCACGTATCAAATATGCAAGTTATTGTGAAGTTGTTCTATATTTAAGTAATTATTATTTAACTGTCATCTAAAATGCGAATTGGTTACAATTTGACAATTCTCGTTCTGAGATAATTTGTGCTAACAGTAACTAAAAAAACATGAATTAAATAAATAATTCAGAATGCGCATTTTATTTGAAAAGGGTAGTAACAAATAATGAAAATTATTAATCCGATTGCTGCAACACACAGTCAGCATAAGGAACAATATAATTTCCAGAGAACCAATCAGCAAGCAATTGCTGATTCTGAGTCAGGTCATGATGCTATTAGTTCTAACGATAGTTATTATCGCTACCTGCCACAAAAAGTTAATCCAGTATTAGCAGATTCGTTACAATTAAGAGTATTGGACAATAATTCGACCCGAACTGACGATTACAAAGTATCGGCACAAGGTAGAAAAGCACACAAGGCCTATTCAAATACCGAAGTTATCATTGAGCGAGAACTTTTAAATACTTATCTGGGTGTTGATATATACGTCTGATATAGATTTAGATGTACTTAAAGATACACAGATAAAGCCGTGACTTTAACGTCTCAAACTTCTTTGATGCAACACCTCTTTAATATTAATAATTTGTGCATTAATACGTGATCGTGAATAAGGATCAGCTGTATTACTGTATAGAGCCTGTTCAAACTGTGCTTTTGCACCATTTAAATCACCCATAGCCAAGAGATAATTCCCTGCAGTTTCATAGGCTTCAGAAAAATGACCTGATTTTTCCTGCGATTCTGCCAACAAATTAAGCAAGTAGGGTGCATGTTGGGTCATATGAATGTTGCTTAATAACAATTCTCTGGCGAGGTCGGCCTGATTGTTTTTTAGGTATAACTGAGCTAGTAACTCAACTAATGCCTGATTGGTGGGTGAGTACATTAAAAGTTGCTTTATTTTGTTGATAGAATTTTTTGGTGTCTTACGCTCAAGATCCAGTTCTGCAAGTGCAATAGCATAGCTGGAGCGATTATGATCAGCGGCTTGCAGTTTTTTGAGAATCGCCTCAGCTTTTTTGAATTCCTCTGCACGTATCAAAAATATGGCATATCCATAGCGCTCGGCTGCTGAGGTGATTTTGCCAGACTTGAACAGTTGATTATAATCATCCACGCTTTTGGCTGTTACCTTGACTGTTAGAGCTTTTACTTTTTCTTTCATTAACTGATAGGTGAGATTATCATCAATTTTACGTTTTGGATAATTGGCTGCTCTTAGTCGTGCATCGGTAATTCTGGTGCGCGAAAGTGGGTGAGTGGATAAAAACTCAAAGGATTGTCCGTAATACCTCTGGTTTTGTTGCATTTTTTCAAAAAAAGTAACTGCAGAATAGGGATCAAAGCCGGATTTGTACAATGTGGCTATTCCAATTCTGTCAGCTTCCGATTCGTTTGAACGTGTATGATTAATAATCGCCTGTTGAGCTAAACCTGATGCTCCCGCCATTGCCGCCATGCCGGCATCAGAATTATCACTGTTGCCGGCAATCAAAATAGCAGCAAGAAAAGCTGCCAAAGTAGGAATGCTCATTTGATTTTGCATTTCTATCCGTCGAGCCAGATGTCTTTGAGTTACATGAGCAATTTCGTGACTGACAACTGAAGCTAATTCACTTTCATTTTCTGTCTCAAGCAAAAGACCTGTATGAATGCCTATGTAGCCACCCGGTAGAGCAAACGCATTAATAGATTTATCAGCTAACAGAAAGAATGAAAAACGCCTGTCCAATGCGCTGCGGGTGTTTTCTACCAGTTTAAAACCAAGATGCTGAATATAATCGTTAATTTCGGCATCGTTGACAATTGGGGCAAAAGCCCTGATTTGACGCATATAGTCATCGCCAACAGCCTGTTCTTCTATAAGACTGAAACTACGGGATGAGCTACTACCAATATTGGGCAATTCACTGGAAGCATTTGCAATTGCGACAAATAAGACAGAGGAAAGCAGGGAAACCACTAGCTTTCTAAACGACATGTATCTTGAAATGCAATAAAACATAACGGCTTTTACTTACTTTATAATAATAATCAGAAACTGGTTGCATCTATGAGTGCATAGCGTATCATAAAGTTCAACAAGTAAGAAATTTTGCACTTATATACTTCATGTCATCAAATATATTGCCGGATATTCCATATAAATTACATTTAAATGCAGAAAATCTTGTGTGCCCAATGCCGCTGTTGAAAATGAAACAGGTATTAAAAAAAATGCATAAAGGTGACACCTTGCTCGTTACGGCAACAGATTCAGGCACAAGCAAAGATTTTAAAAAATATGTAGAATATACTGGTTATAAACTTATAAGTTATACTACAAAAGACAAGTATTATTACTGGATCACAATAAAACACGAGAGCAAATAAACAAACAGGTAAGTTATGTCAGATATATTTTCACGTTGGTTTAAGCGAAACTTTTCTAATCCGCAAGCGGTTATATTGACCAGCTTTATCATTGCTATATTCTTTTTTATATGGATGTTCGGGCAGATAGTTATGCCGCTTCTGGTTGCACTGGTTATTGCTTATTTGCTTGAAAGACTGGTAGGAATGCTGAGAAGAATGTCAATACCGAGACCCGTTGCCGTGGTTATTGTATTTACTATTTTCATTACATTAAGCTTTACGATTCTGGTTGGCATTATTCCTTTGGCTGGTAAGCAGCTGGAAAACCTGTTTGCAGATTTACCGGAAATGGCCAGTAAATTTAAAGATATGCTAATGGCATTACCGGATAAATATCCAGGTTTTGTGACTACAGAACAAATAGAGTCTGTCTTGCAGCAATGGGGAAGTAATTTTGCCAATATTGGCGATGAACTGGTATCTTTTTCTCTGGAATCCTTTAAAGGTATAGTAACCATAATGATTTATATGATTCTGGTGCCTCTGCTGGTCTTTTTCTTTATGAAAGATAAACGCAAAATTATTGGCTGGCTTGGTAAAAGAATGCCTGATGACACGCAACTCTCCACCCAGGTTTGGCTTGAAGTTGACAATCAGATAGGCGCTTATGCCAGAGGAAAAGTGATTGAGATATTTATTGTTGGATTGGCAACCTATCTTTGCTTCATTATTTTTGGACTTAACTATGCCTTGCTATTGGCTGTTTTGGTAGGTCTTTCTGTTCTCATTCCATACATAGGCGCAACAATTGTAACTATTCCTGTTGCTCTGGTTGCACTTGTACAATGGGGAGCTAATGATACATTTGCTTATCTGATGATTGCGTATCTGGTGATTCAGGCTCTGGATGGTAATATACTGGTGCCACTTTTGTTTTCTGAAACAAATAACCTCCATCCGGTAGCCATTATTGCGGCAGTATTATTTTTTGGTGGTATTTGGGGGGTGTGGGGTGTATTTTTCGCTATTCCATTGGCCACTCTTGTTGTTGCAGTCATCAATGCCTTTGATGAAGTAAAAATGGCTAAATCACAGGAAAATAGCTAAATACGCAAGTGTTCACAGATGATTTGAGACATAATTCCGAATCATGGTGTTACGAAATCTTATAATTATATTTCCAACTAAACATTAAACATTTAAGGACAAACTGAAATGAAATTTTCAAACAAAATAGGAATTGCAGCATTACTCGCTGTCAGTTCAGCAACTCTACAAGCTGCTGAATTTGATTACGATTACGGACAAATTAATTATTATTCAGGCGATTTTGATGGCATGGGAGTTACAGGCTCTTTTGTTGTTAATAAAGAATTTTTTGTCATTGCAGACTATATTGGTGTTTCTGAATCTGTAGGCGGATTCGATATAGATTACTCACAATTTAGTATCGGCGCAGGCTATCATATGCCAATGAGCGACAAAACTGATGCTGTATTTACAGTTTCTTTTGTAGATGCTTCTGTCGACATCCCCAACATCGTAGTGCCTGGCGCAACCACTTTTGATGATACAGGTCTTCAGTTGACTGCAGGCGTAAGACATAACCTGAACGCAACCTTTGAGCTGGAAGGTGGCGTACGTTACATTGACACTTTCAATGGTGATTCCGGCTTGTATGGAAGTGCGCGTTACAAGATCAACAAAACCATGTCTGCAGCACTAAAATATAGCTCTGGCGACTACAATGATGGTATTGGTCTGGATTTCAGATTCAAATTCTAATATGCGTATCAATTAAATAGTATCAAATCAAGGCTCGCATTTTATTGATGCGGGCTTTTTTGTTGCCAATAAATACGTTAAGAACAAAATTTAATGTGCTTTTTGTTAATCCTTCAATATAATTAAATGAATAGATCATAAAATTACTCAGGACCTTTCATGCACGATTTATCAATTCTTGCAATAATCTGGCTCAGTGTATTCATTGCCTCTTTTCTCGCGCATAAAACCAGATTAACTCCTGTTCTCTGGTATCTTTTCTTTGGTTCGGTTCTGGTTAATACAGGTATTCTGGATAAAGAAATGCCTGAGTTTATAGTGAATTTTGCTGAGTTGGGTATTATTATCATCATGTTTGCACTTGGCTTTGAGGAAGATACCAGTAATTTCTTAAAAAGCATTAAACGTAGCTGGGGGATCGCCTTTTTTGGCGCATTGACACCTTTTCTCGTCGCCTATGTCGCTTCATTGTATTTCTGGGAAGATCCAAATGTAGCTTTAATGGTTGGTTTGACCATGACGGCAACTGCAGTATCTCTAACACTGGTTTCTTTGAAATCAGAAGGCCTGAGCAAAACACCTGCAGCAACTGGCATAATGACTTCAGCTGTAATTGATGATATTGCCTCTCTGGCATTAGTTGCCATTATGGTTCCTATTGCATCAGGACAGGCGGCATTGTCTGCGGAAAGCATTTTGTTAATCATTGGAAAAGCAGCCTTGTTTTTCATTATAGTGACAATAGTGGGAGCCTGGGTATTTCCTGTGACCAAAGGTTTTGCAAGAAAAATACCTTTAGTTGGCCATATCAATCTACGGCAAATATTATCAATGGGAAGAGGGGAGTACACAATACTTGCACTTCTATTGATCGCAATTTCTGTAGGCATATTAGCGCACTATTTTGGTTTTCATCCAGCGATTGGGGCTTATATGGCTGGTTTAATCATTAAAAAAGAATGTTTTGATTTTCATCAGGATAAGCAAGTCGATTTTTACAGGCAATCTCGAAATATAATTGATAATGTCGCATTTTCATGGATGGGTCCGGTTTTCTTTGTAACGCTTGGAACCAAACTGTTATACGATCATGACTTGTTTGTCTCTGTTTTACCTGAAGCTTTTATACTATTTGCAGGTATTTTCATCGGACAAACAGTGTCAGCAGCTCTGGCAGCAAGATATACAGGAAAATTTGATTGGCCTGACAGTCTAATGATTGGATTTGGGATGCTGGGCAGAGCTGAATTAGCATTTGTTGTGATGGAAATAGCCTATGTGCAATATGCGATTATGACGACAGAGGTTTTTTATACCTTGATGATAACAACATTTTTGTTGAACATTTCCGTGCCATTAACAATTCGATGGTGGAAATTCAAATTTAAAACATCTTAATTTTACAAAACAGGAAAACACAATGATTAAAACCCGATATAGTTTTGGTAAACAGGTTGATTTATCATTTAATCAGGCGATAGAAAAAGTAACTGAATTACTGGCAGAGCAGGGGTTTGGTATTCTGACGGAGATAGACGCCAGTGCTACAATCAAAAAGAAAATCGACAAAGATATTCCTCCTTACAAAATTCTAGGAGCATGCAACCCGAATTTTGCCCATAAGGCGATAACGAATGAATCATCTATAGGAACGCTTTTACCCTGCAATGTACTGGTTAGAGAAGATATGGATGGTAATGTTATTGTAGAATTTATGGATCCGGATGCGATATTAAACCTTGTTGATAATCCATTAGTGGAAGAATTATCTTCTGAAGTGAGAGCAAGACTAGCCGGAGTGCTTGATAATTTGTAAAAATGCCAATTAATACTCAGAAAGTGTTGCCATAAAAGTTAAAATCAATAATAAAATAAAGATAAGGAAATAAAAAATGCACATTATTCTTGGTGTTCTTGGCTCAATTATCACTATTTTGTATCTGTTAAGCCGTATCAGAGATTCCGGTCTGGATATAGGCTGGTTAAATCCTTTTGCCTGGAAACGAAGACGTGACTGGGCAAAAAGATATCACGCTAACCCTCTATACAATATAGATTCACCTATGGAGGCTACAGCTCTAATTATTGTTTTACTGGTTAAAACGGAAGGTGAAATGAGTAGAAATCAAAAACAGGAAGTTATTAACCTTTTTCAAGATGATTTCAAATTGTCAGAAAAAGGCGCAGCTGACTTGCTAGCGAGTTGCGTGTATTTAATAACACAGCAAGGACATCAATATACTGATATAGATATTAAAAAGTTGTTGGCTCCATCGTCTGATAAATTTAGTCCTTCTCAAATTGAATCTGCTTTAAAGTTATTTGAACATATATCCAGTCTCGAAGCAGAGATTAATAACTATCAAAAACAAATCATTAATACTTTTAAGAAACAATTTCAAAATAAACTGGAACAACAAACCTGGCACTAAAGCATATGTATTATGTTTTATTGTTTATCTATTAAATAGGGTAGTTGTATAAATTCAACTTTTTCTTTTTTAGGCTAATGAATATATTTCTATTTAAACACTTATAATCAATATATATCCTATTTAACATAATATACATTATGCGAAATAGTAGATTGAGATTGATTTAAATTAGATAGATTGAGTTAAGTTAAATAAATTAATGAACTACTATTAATATAGGTTTTGAAGTTGCATAAACATCATCATCATACATATCTTCAATTTTTGCTGGTAAAG
>JAOUOC010000321.1 GCA_029880585.1 Gammaproteobacteria bacterium | reverse complement strand
ATGACAACAGTTTCCATACCGGTTTTCAATGAATATTCTGATAATGAATCACCGGCATTACCCTGAGTTGGAACGACTAGCTTCTTTAAACCGAACGATTTGGCCATAGAAACCGCCATGGCCATACCACGATCTTTAAAGCTTCCAGTAGGATTTGCACCAAAACCGGGATGCGATTGACCTTCATCTTTTAAAAACAAATTAAAGCCGTGCTTTTTTGCAACTGGATGATTGGTTAATGCTACTTCTGGCGTGTAGCCTTCACCAAGAGAAACAATGGATTGGCTATCTTTCTTATCATTGATATCAAGTGGGAGCAGGGAACCAAAACGCCAGAGAGATTTGATATCTGGACGATACCAGGAAAAATCAGGCTTTTCCGATTTGACTCTGTCAATATCAATAACCATTTCCAAAGGGCGATTATCATTGGGACATAGATTCATCAGCTCTTTATTGGAATATTCTGCACCACAACCAGTACAACGGAGTTTTGATACATAGCTCATCTTAGACTTCTCCAGTTGGTATTTTTTAGAAGGAATTTAAAGGTGTAATTTACTTGATATGATTCAGAAATGCCAATAACTTAAACCTTGATAGGCATAGAGTTTTCATAACGTTAACACAACTTTATTCTTTAACTAATGCAACCGCATCAATCTCTATTTCAAGCCCATGATGCAGTGAACGAGTCGGAATAATGGCTCTTGCAGGTTTATGGGAACCAAATGTTTTTTCATAAGCATTATTAACCTTATCCCACTTGCCAATATCATCAATATACACATTAACTTTTACAACATTGCCCAGTTTGGAATGACTTGCTTCAATAATATTTTTCAGATTATCCAGACAAATCTGAACTTGCTGTTCAAAGTCTCTAAGCACAACTTCTTTATCGTCAGCTTTTATACCTAAAATGCCAGATACAAATACAAAACCATTGGCTACTACTGCTTGAGAATAATGGCCTTTAGGTATGGCTGCTTTGTCAGTTTGAATTAATTTAATTGATGTCATGTTCGTCATTTCCTGCATTTTAGGGCTTTACCAGCCATTAAATCTGTCCCAGGTAGAACAAATTTGATCGCCATCCATTAAATAGTATTTATCGTGCTGCGCACTTGTTGCGCAAGCATGGTTTGTTAAAACTCTGAGTCGTGTACCTATGGCTAATTCAGGCAATTTGCCTTTATTTGCATCTCTCATTTCAATGATACCATGCTCCTGATTGACTGACTTAACAACAAGACCATCGATTAAATCGCCAGATTCATCACAAACCAAACCATAATACTGATCTACCTTTTGGTTGGCAGTTCCTCTGTCTCTTGATAAAGCCATCCAGCCAGCATCAATCATTATGCGATCATTAGTAGAATTTGTGCCAATAACAGTTGTTAGGACTGACAGGGCAATATCTTTAACATTACAGACACCAACGCCCGCCTGAAATAAATCGAAGAACACACAAACCCCTGCTCTTAATTCAGTTGCGCCTTGTTGGTCTGTTTCTGTTAGTGCTGTCGGTGTAGAGCCAATGCTGATTTCAGGGCAATTAATACCATTTGATCTTATCATTTCAGCAATTTTAACTGAGGCTTCCACTTCATTATTAGCTGATTTTAATAATGATTCAGGGTCATCATAACTATAACTTTCACCAGCATGCGCCATTAATCCAATTAGCTGATTGTTTTGGCTGAGTTGTTTTGCGATATCAATCAATAATGATTCATCATTAATAGTTAATCCTGAACGATGGCCATCTACATCAATTTCAATAAAGCAGGGGATAGCTATATTATGCTTACGCGAATATTCGGTTACAGCCTTTGCCATTTCAATGCTATCGACGATTACTTTAAGGTTAATACCATTTTGTATTAATGAAGCTACCTGATCCAGTTTTTGTGGTGGTATGGCAACTGTATAAAGAATATCAGTAATACCATTTTTACCGAGTATTTCAGCTTCTTTTAAGGTTGAAACCGCAACGGGTGTATTCTTGTCAGGCAGGATATATAAAGAGCCTTCAACGGATTTTACCGTCTTTAAATGAAGCCGCAAACTAAGTGATTTTTTGCTGGCAGCCTGATTGATTCTTTGGATGTTTTTGTCCAGTTTGTTTTTTTCTATTAGAAGGCAAGGCGTACTTAAATCAGCGATATTTTTCATTCTGTTCTCTTTATGTTAGGTGTTGGGGACTATAGCAATCACCCATTGTCAAATCAAACTAATTATTATAAGGTGAGCAATCAATGAAAAAGGGATATTTTTATGACATCAAATAAGAAATATAAAATAATGGAATTACTTGCATATTTATTTGTATGGTTTTTTGTCGGATGTTTAATATTATGGTGGCTTTACTTTTATAATTTGAGACTCGAGATAGGCGAATTTTCAACATCTTGCCTAGAAGGGTTATGGTGGACTTATCCGATTTCTGTGCTTGTTAACTTTTTTAGCGAATCAATTAAGACAACAAAGCTTTTAATAGTGCATTCCAGTCTTGGTGCTTTATTTCTGGCATATATCTGGGTTGTTTTTAACTGGTTTTGATTTATACCAGCCTTTAGATTATAAAATTAAAGATATAGAAAATGATCAGAAAAAAGCATTAATATAAATAATCGATTTTAAATCTGACAATGATAGGGCATCTAATATGCTATTAGATAAAGAAAAAACCAACAAATTATCCACATAATCCACAATCAGATCTGGTTTAATGCCTTGAATTTGGCTAGACTTAGCAAACTTTTCAATTAATTAATTTTTAACAGAATTTTTACGGCGGATA
>JAOUOC010000320.1 GCA_029880585.1 Gammaproteobacteria bacterium | reverse complement strand
CACTGCCGCCATCTTCACTCATTCTTTCCGCTTCAATATTGATATATCGCATACCTTTCATTTCTGCCAACACAGATAGAGAACCATCATCTTCATCCTTGATAAGCGCAACTGCCGGATTTTGTAAAATCGCATTCCAGCCCTGTTGTTTCATTTTTTCGAAGTCAGAACGATGAGTAACAAAAAACAGATCATCTTCATCATGTTTGCCTTTAGTGACATCAATCAGATATTTGGAGCCTGAATCCAGCTTTTTCTGATAACGTTTGATGGATATGGTGCCTGTTCCATTATTACCATCATCACCATAGCCATCAGTGTTGTTATGCACAGCAACCCAGAAAGTATCGGGATTATTAACATGAATGTTTTGCAGAATAAAATTACCCAATTGTTCTGTTTTTGCCAATGCCTGTTTAAACAGTTCGCTTTGCTCAGTCAGATTTTCATTAAGTTTAAGCAGAGTGGAGCGTCTGCCTTCATGGGTGTAGATACGATTGGGATCAATGGCGATTATTTTCTCATTCACTTTTAGCTTAATTAAACGATTACCAAACTGTTTTAAAACAACATAACGACCACCAGATTGCATGACCTTCGATTTGACATAATTATTGGCAATATTTTCATTTTCATGAGGTGAAAAAAATACCAGATTCACAGGTTGAGCCTGAGTTAAATTCTCCTGAACCCTAGTGAGATGCTGGGAATTATCGACTATCTCAAGACTAATATCTGTTTGTTGTGGAAATTGAACAGTTAAACTGGCTAGTAGAATAAGTGACTTCATAACAATCTATCCTGAGAATTTATCGGTAAAAAACAATTAAACAACAACGGTTTCATTGAGTGTAAGGGTTTGAGCATCAGCATCCAGAGTCGCTTTTGCGCCAACAGGAATAGTGGACATATCTTCAATATGACCAATCATAACACCTCGCAACACAGGAATATCCAGATCACCCAGTCTGTCTTTTAATACCTGTTCCATACTGAGAGATGGTCCTGACTTTGCGCGACAATCAGTACATTTACCAAAGACGATTCCAGAAAGTTGATTCAAACGACCCGCAATTTTTAAGTGAGTTAGCATACCATCCATGCGATAAGGGGCTTCTTCCACATCTTCAAGAAACAGGATGTTATTTTTGTAATCAGGCTCGTAAGGAGTTCCAACCAGTTTGACCATCAAGGATAAATTGCCACCTATTAAGCGTCCACTCGCTTTGCCGCCGGTAATTGTGGAGAGCCTATTATCTTTTTCAGCTTGACCTTCAACCTGTTCAAATACAGGGGGTGCTGCCAAATCAAGTGGTTGAGCAGGCTGGAACATGATTTTCTTGAAATTCTCCAAGGTGTATTCACTAAAGTTTTGTTTGGCAATAGGACCATGAAAAGTGATCAGTCCGGTTTGAGTAAAGATAGCATTTAACAGAGCTGTGACATCGCTATATCCAATGATCACCTTTGGGTTAGCTTTTATCATTTTGTAATCAAGATAAGGTAATATTCTGGGCGCGCCATAACCACCTCTTAAACAATAAATTGCATCGACACTTTTGTCTCTGAACATTTGGTTAACATCCCAGGCGCGTTCTTTATCCTGACCTGCCAGATAACCATGACGTTGAAACAGATGTTTACCTTCTCTGACTTTAAAGCCGAATGATTTTAATATATCCATAGCAAAATAGATTTCTTCATCTTCCCAGGCATTACTACTGGGTGCAATCAGACCAATGGTTTGCCCGGATGCCAGACGTTTGGGTTTGATGATTTTCCCATTTGCTATTGTCGGTGAGCCTGAGCTGGCTGCAAGTATAGGAGACAAACTACCAAGCAAAGCAGTTGCCATCATATTTTTCAGAAAAGTACGTCTTTGATACATTCTCTTTCTCCTTTTTCATTAACATATCAAATTAGCCAGCCTGTACAAAGCGTTTTTTATGATAAAAAAGCATGTCTGTAGGATTTTGGTTATTTTTGGAATAGAATGCTGTCCTGTTTCGATGATGACTTCTACAATGTTTAATTAGCGCATCAATCGGATATCAAATTTTTATCGGAGAAGAATCTAATGAAAGCAGCAGTATTTACTCAAGTAGGCGGACCAGAAAACATTCATATTGAAGAAGTGGCGAAGCCATCCGTTGCAGCACATGAAGTTTTAATAGAAATAAAAGCCTGTGCGTTAAACTATTTTGATTTGCTGGTGTTGGCAGAATCTGATCCCGAAGAATTGAATTTACCTTTTTGGGGCGGTGCTGATATTGCCGGTATTGTTGCAGAAAAAGGCACAGCTGTTACTGATTATGAAGTTGGTGACAGGGTTGTTGTCAACCCGAGTTTATTTTGTGGTCAATGTGAACAGTGTATATCTGGAGAAGAAAGTCAGTGTCTTGATTATGGCATCATCGGTGATTCTATTCCTGGTGGTATGGCTGAGTACATTGCGGTGGATGCTGCCAATCTTTTAAAAATCCCTGAAAACCTTTCCTTTGAAGAAGTCGCTGCGACCCCTTTGGCTTATCAAACCGCCTGGCGAGCATTGATGACGAGAGGACAGATCAAAGCTGGTGATGATGTTGTTATTCTCGGTGCAAGTGGTGGCGTAGGCTCTGCCAGTATTCAAATCGCCAAGTTGGCTGGTGCTCGAGTGATAGCAATTACCAGTAGTGCCGAAAAAGGCGAACAGGCCAAAAATTCCGGTGCCGATATTGTTCTGAATAGAAATGAGGGAGATTACTGGCAGGAGATTGCCAACTTAACCAACCAGCGCGGTGTAGATGTGGTGATTGAAAATGTTGGTAA
>JAOUOC010000069.1 GCA_029880585.1 Gammaproteobacteria bacterium | reverse complement strand
TAATTTAAGATATTCAACAGAACAAACGGCCGAACAGATTCAATCCAGAGTGGAAGCATTGGCGAAAAAACATGACCAAAATGCAAAAATTGAATGGAAACTCAACGGTGAACCCTTTTTAACACAAGCACAGGAACTGATTCAATCTACTATCAGCGCTATTAATAAAGTCACCAATATCACTGCAAAACCGGAAACCAGTGGTGGCACATCTGATGGCAGATTTATTGCCAAAACCGGCGCTCAAATCGTTGAACTGGGACCTGTAAATCAAACTATACACCAGATAAATGAATGTATACTTGTTGAAGATTTGGAACGTTTAAGTGAAATTTATTACAACATTTTGTGTCAAATGTTATAAGATAGTCAAAAGCCTTTAAACTTCATAGGCCATGTTATGACAAAAGCCATAGTCGTTACTTTTCTTATTTTTGCTTTTCTATTCAGTGGTATCTACACCCTGTATAAAACCGCGAACAAATTCAAACTTCCTGACGACTATGATAAAGACAAAAGCGGGTATGATGACGAGGAAGATGATGACTGGAAATAACTTTCTAATTGATTAAGTTAGAAGTGATAACCAAAGGATAATCCAATATAATCTCCTCCCAGATCAATTTTATCAATCGCAAACTTTGTTGATTTGGAAGAAATATCAAAACTGCGCACATGAATACCAAAGCTGTGCTTTTCAGAAATATGTGTCAAACCAAATCCGTGATGAAAACCAAATTTTGAATCATCATCTGAAGCAACATCACCCGGTATACCAAGAAAACTTCCTGTCAAGGTATAGTCAATTGAAGCATAATAAAGATTTCCTTGCAGATAGACCTGCCAGTTTGAATCAGCGGGATAAACACCTACCAATCCAGTACTCATAGTACCCACACTAACATCTACATTATTATTGGCACAGACAAGAAAACACCCTGTAAATTCTGTGTTATCAAATTCCTGCCCCCAACCGAACATTTCAAATTGCCATTGCAGATTAGGAGAAAAACTTTCCGGTTTAAGTCTTGCTGAAAACCCAAAAACAGAATCTGATTTATCAGAAGTTGCCGTATCTCTTTTAATGCTACCCAGATGCATATCCAGAACAATAATGTAGTCATGGGTTGACGGTGCGTTTTCTACGGCATTTGAATCCGCTTGATTATCACCTTCATCAGCTGAAAGATAAAATGAGAAGAAGACAAAAAGGAAAATTAAAGATTTGAGGATATTGAGTAGTTGAATTAAGGATTTCATAAGCCCTCCCTGACGTTATCGAGAACGACCGCTGACTGTCCTTTGGGTATGGTTCTTTGAGTCTAGCCCTTTGAGTGTCTTTCTTTATATAGTGTGTCTTCCTTTATATAGCCTGATATATAGCACTTTGCAAATAAAGCTTGAACTACCTGTTATATTTAACCTTCACCATTTATCAAATGCAAGGCATTAATAAAATCGATACGTCTGGCAGGTTTGTGCAAAACCATTTTCATACCTGCGGAAAAATAGGTTTTGGCCTCTTCATCAGAGGTATTTGAAGTCAGCGCAACAATCAAGGGATGGTTAGGTATTTTATTTAAGATTTTTCTGGTTGCTTCCACTCCATCAAGCTCAGGCATATCAATATCCATAAAAACCAAATCGACTGCCTCGCTCTCGCAAATTTTAGTGGCTTCAACACCATTTTTTGCTGTTTTGATAGATGATTGAGGACACCCTAATGCCCTTAATTGAGCACAAGCAATTTGAAGATTGACATCATTATCATCTGCAACTAAATAGTTCATCAATTCTCCTGCACTTTAACTGCTTGAACTAAAAATTAGACTATCTAAACTCTGACAAAAACTTGCCAAGCCATTCTGGCATCTAATAACTATATCAGCATTTACAAGATTTGCTTTTATTTACGCGCTCATTTATTTTCAATTTCTAAATTCAAGGTATAATTCACATTATTTCAATAGAAAACACGCATAATTTTGATAAAAAATCTGTCTGAACTTCCTCTTTTTCGATTTCCTCCCAGCAAAGACAAGTCTTTGAAAGCATGGAATGCTGCCGATGAATATTTGCTTTATCATCTTGAAGAAGCACATATCCCAATAAAAAACATCCTGATTGTGAATGATCAATTTGGCGCATTAACGACAAGTTTAATTGCATATTCCCCCTGCTACTGGACAGATTCCTTTCTCGCTGAAACAGCTATTTCAGATAATCTTTACCGTTTACAAAGTGATGGGCATATTAATGCTGAATTGATAGAAAAAGTCACAACAATAAAACCACAATATCAAATACAACCTAATAACGATGTTATAGAAAATCAGCAAGTTGAATTGGCGAGTCAACCATTTGATTTGGTAGTGATGCGAATACCAAAACACAACAGCTTGCTTGAATTACAATTGACACAATTAAAAAAATGGATATCGCCAGATGCAAAAATTATTGCTGGCGGCATGAATAAGGAAGTTCATAATTCCACATTGGATTGCTTTGAAAAAATAATCGGGACTACCAAAACATCACTGTCTCGAAAAAAAGCAAGGCTGGTTTTCTCAACCAATCAAGATGATACAAGTCACACGATAAAAGCCAATCGTTATACTTATGCCCCATACAATTTAAAGATCAGCAGCCTTCCTGGCGTATTTTCCGCCAACAAACTGGATATCGGCACAAGAGTTTTGCTGAATTACCTTCCTGAAAATATTGCCAACAAGAAATGTATTGATTTGGGGTGTGGTAACGGCATCATTGGCGCGGTAATTGCCAAGCAGTCCACTGACAATCATGTGCTGTTAACCGATGAATCTGCTCTAGCCATTGAATCCGCCAGAATCAATTTCTTGCATAACAAACTGAATAATGGCGAATTTATACAAACTCATAGTCTTTCAGGCATAGAGGATAGATCATTTGACTATGTTTTCTGTAACCCACCCTTTCATCAAAACAACACTCAAACCCTGTCAATTGCTTCAGCCATGTTTAAAGATGCTGCGCATGTTCTCAATCAAAATGGTGAGTTTTGGGTAGTAGCAAACCGCCATTTACCCTATTACAAAATGTTGCAGCAACATTTTAATCAGGTTGACACTATTTCATCAGATCCCAAATTTGTTGTTCGAGTTGCTCGTAGGCCAAAAACCTAAGTTTCCCGTTAGCAATGAAAGTTTTAATCATTTAAAATAAACTTTTAACACTATTTTCTGTCTGTTTTAATCATCAGTTTTTTAATGGAGCTTAACCTTGTTGCAAAAATTTTTTACTGTTCTTTGTTTGTCTGTAGTTATATCAGGCTGTTTCAATACGACAACCCGCTATCGACCTGAACCTCAAATACAAACCACTAATTGGTTGAAACAACATGCAAACATGATAGCGATTAAAGTGACAAAGCCGGAAAATATTTCAGTTGAACACCTTAAAAATCAGGAAGGAACGCTAAATATAGCTCCTCCTACCGATCTTGCTAAAACGATACAAGAGCAACTGCAAAGTCATTACAAGGAACAGGGGTTCAAAATAATTGGCAAACCTTTACTTGCTGATTTAGCCTACGAAATAGAAATTGAGAAATTTGATATTACCTTACATCCCGGTTTGTTAACCACCATAGTAAAACTGGATATCACTCTAATGGTTACAGTAAGAAAGCACAGCAAAATGCTACAAAATCGCTACAAAGGAGGCTATGAACAGGAAATGGTTAATCCGGTAACAACTGAAGACTTATCTCCGTGGGTCAATCAAAAACTTGGTGAGCTGTTAAGCAAAATACTTGCGAAGCAGGATTTGTCAAAAATTAAAGAGTGATATTTAATAGCAAATCAGGCTCAACGGTAGTTATTTAGTGATAAAAAGCATGAAAAACAAGGATTCTGTGAAATTCATCTCTCATTTTTTTGCACAATAGGCGATAATATGCCCATCTATGGCAAATTTGAGAATTGAGTTATGAAAAAACATATTAGTAAAATTTTATTGGCAGGTATTATTGCAGCGCCAGCAGCTCAGGCTGATGTTATCGGTTTTGAGGTTGGAGGTTATACCTGGAATCCAGAATATACAGGCTCCTTCACAACCAATGGCGGTGGCATTGCGGGCACTGCAATTGATGTACAAAATGATCTTGGATACAAAGACGATGATCACAACATTACCTGGCTTTCACTTGAACATCCAGCACCGGCCATACCTAACTTTAAAGTTGTGATTTCCGATCTGGCCACCAGTGGCACTTCTACACTTGGCGTTCCACTAAACTTCGCTGGTCAAACCTATACTACAGGTGAAACTGTTAGTTCAACATTTGACATGAGCAACACTGAATACACTATTTACTACGAATTACTCGACAACTGGGTTAATTTTGATTTTGGTATAACTTTCAGACAATATGATGGTGAAGTTGCATTGGCTACAGACCCAGCTGGTTCAAACATCAATGCGTCCTATGCTTTGGACTTTATGGTTCCGCTTCTGTATGCAAAAGCGAGATTTGATTTACCATTTTCGGGTTTCTTTGCTGATGCTGAAATTAACACTTTAAGCGTTGCCACTGACATGTCCTATTCACTGGGTTATGAAAGTGATTTCGGTTTTGGTGCCAAACTGGGTTACAGAACCTTCACTCTGGAATTGGAAGAAAAACCTTTCTTCAGTGATTTGGAATTTAAAGGTAGCTATGTGAGTGTTTTCTATCATTTCTAATGATTTAGAACTGACTTATTAACCAAACATTCCTTGTTAATTAAACGGTCATCAAAATTGATGGCCGTTTTTTTTGCATCTATGATCGCTTCCGGTTTAAACTGCATTAAAATCCAAATTCAAACCAACCAAACCAGATTAAATTATGTCAGCAACACCAATCAACATAATCGGCGCTGGCGCCATGGGGCATCTGTGGACAGCCTTTTTACAGCAAAATACAATTCCGGTTCGTCTCTATTCTCGCGTAACAAAACCACAAAATAAATTTTCTATTATTTCAAATCTGGGACAATTTGAACAAACTATCTCTTACCATTGCCTTGATGATTGGCAAGATAGTGATGTGATGTTAATCAGTGTCAAAGCGCATCAACTGGAGCAAGTCTGTAAAACGATTAAAAGCCGGGTTAACAATAACCCAACCATCATTTTACTGATGAATGGATTTGGTCTGATAGAAATAGTTAATCATCATATCCCAAATGCGACCTGCATTCAGGCATATCTTGTTCAGGGAAGTTATATTGAAAGCACCGAAGAACAAAACATCATTCACCACAGCGGAGAAAACATTACTTATCTTGGAAATATTGATAGTCATTATTCAGAAAATCAGTTTTCAAATGTAATTGAAATCCTTAATCTTGCCCTGCCGAAAGTTGTATGGAATGAAAAGCATCGCGAAATTATGATTCAAAAGTTGATAATCAATGCAATCATTAATCCATTAACTGCCATTCATAACAAACCAAATGGCTGTATTCTTCAAAATGGGAAGTTAAATGAAGAAGCCTATGCGCTTGTTTCCGAGTTAAAGCCACTCCTACATCAAATACTTCCTGATTGCGATTTTGAATCTATAAAACATGCCATAGAAAGGGTTGCCACACAAACTGGCTCGAATATTTCATCCATGCTGCAAGATATAAGACATAACAGAAAAACTGAAATTGACTTTATTAATGGCTATTTGATTAATTTTGCCGATAAAATTGATAT
The DNA here is from genome assembly GCA_029880585.1 of Gammaproteobacteria bacterium. Taxonomy (GTDB): domain Bacteria; phylum Pseudomonadota; class Gammaproteobacteria; order Enterobacterales; family Kangiellaceae; genus Aliikangiella. Next base: position 4,727 of record JAOUOC010000069.1, on the reverse strand, counting down.
TCGCTTACCAATACATTCTGAAATTGTGCTTAAAATCAAAAAGTTAACAAGTTAACCTTGCCATTTATGGAATTATATTTTATGTTTGAGACGTGCAACGACTAAAATTAGTAGTCAAGAAATCAAAAGTATATGATATCCTGCTAATATGAAACTCCAGACACACAAAATCAGACTAATATGAAATCACTATCTCCTCTTCACAAAGTCTTATCAGCAACGCTGCTGACATGTTTTATGCTGATCGGTTTATTGCTGGTTGGTAATACGAACACTTCCAATCAAATCTCTGATGCCGATCTGGCTCAACAAAAATCCAGAGAACTTGGTGTTATGTTTAATCAGCATCAACAACAACTTGTTGATGTTATTGAATCATTTGCATTTAACGAATATTGGCAAAGAACACCTGTTGCAGAATGGGCTCAATGGCTTCAATCTGAAAGACCCGTTTATCAAGCCGCCGGATTTACTTTTATGGTGATTCACCGCAAAAGATATGGCCAGTTTAAGTTTGATAACAACGACTTAAAACAAACAGCTGATCTGGAGCCTTTTATTGAGATGGCTTACAAGAAAGAAGCTATTTTTCAAGTGACCACTATGATCAATCAGGAACCTGCTTTGGTTTCCTTTGCACCAATTAAAAACGTCAAAAATACCATTTTAGGTTTGGTCATTGGTGTCGAACTGTTTGATAGTAAAAAGTTGAAAACCTTTCATCATCAAAGCGGTTTTCCCGCAGCAATTGTTGCTAATGAAAGCTTGTTAAGTTCAAGCAGCGAAGACAGTTTTGACTTGGAAGACTTTGAAACGAATATTATTCAGCTGTCGCAAAAAATAGAAAAGCCCGATTGGCAATTGGCCATTTTGAACAAAACACAATCCGGTACATCGCAAAAAACGATCCTACTCCTTATAGGATTGTCTTTAACAAGTTTGTTAATTTATTTTCTCTGGTATCAAAATAAAAATGAAGGTAAGGACTTTCAATTGCTCAATCAATCTATCAAGGATGAATTTGCTCCCATAGAACAAACAGAGCAACTGAATAATTTGATCACAAGTTTAAGTAATCCGCTACTGACGGATGCAGTGAAAAGCATTCAGACAAGACTTGAGACTTTGTTAAGCCAAAACAAAACCATTAAATTGGAAAATAAGAAACTAAAAGACAATGAAGATATGCTTCGTGATGCAACTAATGCATTGGCAATTCAACGTGATAGTGCTGCAGCGGCGCCAAAATTGCGCTCGGAATTTTTGTCGCGAATGGGTGATGAAATCACTACCCCAATGAAATCCGTTATCAGTATGATTAAATTACTCAACGAATATATTGTTGAAAAAGAGGCAAAACAGGTATTAAAGATCGCCAGCAGTTCCAGCAGAACTCTGGTTGATAACCTGAACAACATTCTTGATTTTTCCAAGCTGGATGCAGGTTTATTAAAACTTTCCAAGAGTCAATTTAATGTTCTTGAAGTTGCTGAACAACTGGTAAAACAATATACACATATAGCAAACGAAAAAGGTCTCAAACTCAATATTTCATCAAACCCTGATGTTCCGGAAATAATCAGTGCTGATAAAGTCAGAGTTAAGCAGGTTTTAAGGAATTTGATCGGCAATGCAATACGATTTACCAAAGAAGGTGAGGTCAGCCTCTACATTGATATGATCAACAAGAATAATAAAAACCTGATCAGGTTTACCATAAAAGATACCGGTGTAGGCATACCACCAGAAGCACAAAAAGAATTGTTTGAATCTCTTGAAAAAACAACAAAGTTAACCAATGCCAGTTTTGCCGGAAGACTCAGATTGATAGTATCAAAGCATCTGGCTGAATTGATGGGTGGCGATATTGGTGTTATCAGTAAAGCTGGTGAAGGTAGTCAATTCTGGTTTACCAGTGAATATTAATATGAACTATTAGTACTGTCTATTATGCTTGCGACCAGCTTTATTCAAACAACAAACCATCACAAGCAATCAATTAATTTACTTCGCTGATTAAAGCCTGAATTTCCTGTCTTAGTTCTGCCAAAGGCATTGGCTTGCTAAAAACCCGATCTGCACCCATTCCACTGGCAAATTCCAGATAACTTTGAGGGTCAGCTGCACCGCCGCCTGAATAAGCGATAATTTTTAAATTGGGAAATTTCTCTCTGACTTCGGAAATTAATTCAAGGCCTTCCTTGTTAGGCATAAGAATATCTGTAATCATTAAGTCGGGCTGCTGGTGCTCAAAATAATCCATAGCCAGCTCTCCATCCTCTGCCAGCAAAACATCATGGTTATCCAAACTCACAACATCCTTGATCAAACGCAACATTTGCGGATCATCATCTACAATCAATACCAACGCCATTAAAACGATTCCCTATGACTTTTCCTGTTTTTTATTATGTACTACTATTAACCCCGTAAAGTTCGGTAACACCATTTTAGTATAACCAATTTGATATAACCTCGATAACACTTTAAATTTCTGTTATCACGGGAATTATATCCGATAATAAAATGATATAAAATTAAAATAGCACAACTTTCTGTTTTCATTACATGTTAAAATTTAATTTATTGACATGGCTCACTTTATTTTGGTTCTTAATTACAATATTAGGTAACATAGATCACAAATATGAAAAAAAATAAACTTTCCCCGTTAGCATGGCAAGTAACACAGGAAAAAGGAACCGAACCCCCCTTTTCTGGTGAATATGACCATTTTTTTGAATCGGGTAAATATCATTGTATTTGTTGTGATAGCCTGTTATTTAAATCTGATCACAAGTTTGACTCCGGTTGCGGTTGGCCAGCCTTTTACCAGGCTATTGAGGAGAATACTATCGAGAAGGAAGATACTTCACACGGTATGATCAGAACGGAAGTGCTTTGCAAAAATTGCAATGCTCACCTGGGTCATAAGTTTCCTGATGGGCCATACGGCACAAGATATTGTATTAATTCGGTTGCCATGGAATTTAAAGCCGACACTGATAGTTCAGAAAATTAATGATATGAGTTTTGAACCGGAAATTATCGACCAGAATGATGACTTTATTGTCATCAACAAACCTGCAAACATCAGCTTTCACAGTGAGAATTACCAGGCAGGTTTATTTGCCTCCCTTGAATCCAGTTTAAATACCAAACTTTGGCCAGTGCATCGCCTGGATAAAATCACCTCTGGTTTAATAATTCTGGCTAAATCTGCTCAGGCAGCAGCAGAACTGGGGCAATTGTTTGAAACCAGACAAATCAAAAAAACCTATCTGGCTATTTCCGATAAAAAACCGAACAAGAAACAAGGCAAGATTGTCGGCGATATGACAAAGTCTCGCTCGGGTGGCTGGAAATTACTTCAAAGCAAAGAAAATCCCTCAATCACCCACTTTTACAGTCATTCATTGGTAGAAGGCAAACGGCTGTTTCTTATCTTGCCGGAAACAGGTAAAACCCATCAAATAAGAGTCGCTTTAAAAGCCAATGGCTCTCCGGTTTTAGGGGATGAACGATATTCAAATTCAAAAGCAGACCGAGGCTATCTACATGCCTATCGATTAGATTTTGAATGGAAAGGTAAACCAATACAGTTTGAGTGTTTGCCTAATCAGGGCGAGTTTTTTCTATTGCCGGAGTTTGATGAGGTTTTGGGGTTGTTAGATAAATCAACGATTACTCCCTCTGCCCTTTAGGGAGAGGGATGGGGAGAGGGAAGTTTCATTCATCATCGCCATAACCAGAATCCATAAGAAAGATGTCATTGCGAACGAAGTGCGGCAATCTCCTAAAGACAACTGTATATTCAATCTTACATTGCCAACAACCAAAAAGTGTTGTAACTTACTGGAAATATAAAGAAAACATTTTTATGTGGGCGCGAGGATATAATAACTATAAGCAAAAAAGAGTAATGAGGTTTGCATGGAAAGTTTGGAATTTCACATAAGAAATATTGGCAAAGATGTACCACATCAAATAAATCTCATTGAAAGAGATATATCGGGAGGAAAAATATCTAAATCTACAATTGATTCATTGGAGTATTTGGAAGACAAGCACGTACTGACCGTAAGTGGACTCAAACAAGATACTTTTGAATACCTCATAAGCAAATATGGTCAAAAATTCAGAACAATAAACTTTTGGAAATGCCCTTTGGTTGAAGATTTTTCTCCAATAGAGTCTCTTTCTAATATCGAATTCATTTCATACTTTTGGAATCAAAGAGTTACACGTCTGTGGAATTTTAGAAAAACGCCAAAGCTTAAAGGGTTTAGCTTTGATGATTTTACACGAATGCATACTTTAGTTGATTTAGAGAATGCCGATAAATTAGAAGAGCTTGAATTTGGAGACAAAATTTGGGTCAAATATAAGTTAGAAACATTAGAACCAGTTTCGAAACTCATACAGCTTAAGAAACTGAGTTTTTCAGCAAAGAAAATTGAAGATTATAGGATAGAGCCACTTTCTGAGCTTTCAAATTTGGAATATTTAGCTTTTCCTGGCAATCTATTTACTACAGAACAAGTCGCGTGGCTAAAATCAAAGCTTCCGGAATCTGTAGAATCAAAGGTACTTAATCCTTTGTGGACTTTGGATAAACCTATAGAAATCGATAATAAAAAGAAAAACACATTCATAGTCGGCAAACACAAACCTTTTTTAGATTCGAGTATTGATAAAAAAAGAATTGAGAAATATACAAAGGCGTT
>JAOUOC010000319.1 GCA_029880585.1 Gammaproteobacteria bacterium | reverse complement strand
CACACAAAAAGGTTCTACGCACACAGCGATTGGTACAGTGATAAAAACCAGCGGAAGTTGGGTCAACCAGATGTTTTCTAGCTATTGTCATTGTTCATCCTTGAAGCAATTGAGTCAACGTATTATTCACAAAAAGTGACATGGATAAAACCAGACATCACGATAATTTGATTGAGAGATTGGTATTAAATCGTGTAGGATATTCTCCATGGTTGGACTGTCTGGTTTTGAAAAGAAATTAGTCGATTACCCTCCCCCTCAAAGACTTAACCTGACTACGCTGCGTCTTTTTCTCCAACCGCTTACGCTGAGAGCTTTTGGTCGGTTTTGTTGGCCTTCTTTTTTTCTGTTCTTTACAAGCTGTTTGAATTAATTCCACCAAGCGTTCAATGGCATCCTGCCGATTCTTTTCCTGAGTCCTGAATTTTTGCGCCTTGATAATGACAATTCCATCTTTGCTGATCCGCTGGTCATTGGTGTTAATCAACTTTTCTTTTTGATCATCTGATAAAGAGGAAGCAGTGATATCAAAACGCAGATGTATTGCAGAGGAAACCTTATTAACATTTTGCCCACCCGCACCTTGCGCACGAATCGCCGAGAAAGTCAGACTGCCTTCATCAATAAAATTATCAGAAATAATTTTCACCATCTGTCTTTATCTCAAATCTCTATTTTTTTATTATAGGTTCGTCGCTTAAATATTAAGTAAGTGGTTACTCTACAACTTTCTGGTCTTTTCTACAGTGACGAATGCCTGAATTTGTATATTTGCCTATTCTCAACTACATTTTTCTAGTATCAAAAAGTATGAAAAAATTTCTTTTTCTGCCAATAGGTTATCTTTAGGAATTTATATCTATGAAAAATCCATCCTGCTTTACAATATCACAGATATTCAAAGTTTTTGCTATTGTTGCAATGTTTGTTTCATTAACAGTTCAAGCTGAAGACGATAAACATTTCAAAATTTTTGGCAATGTTCATATCAGCATTGATGATCAGGACAGTGTTGGCAATACGGAAATGCATTCCAATACATCAACATTTGGTATTCAGGGTGGCAAAAAACTCAAAGACAAAGATCTTGAAGTGATCTTTAAACTGGAATGGCAATATGATGCCGATCAGCGCCAATCTGTAGTCGATAGAGATCAATGGGTAGGATTAAAAGGTGATTTTGGTAAAGTATTAATTGGCACAGCCACCAGCAATTACAAACAAACCTCTGCTCAAATTGACCCACTTTGGCGCACGCAGCTGGAAGGAAGAAGTGCTTTTATGCGAACCGCTTCCCGTCAATTAGCTGCTGGTGCAGGTGATGACAGAGGCCGATTAACCAATTCAGTCAACTACACCACCCCAAACTATAATGGCTTTGAAGTGATGATTAACAGAACATTCTCAGGTGTAGCCAACGAAACAACCGGTGTAGGCGTCAGACACAAAACCAAAGACTCACTGATTTTTGTTGATTACTTTGAAGACGGTGATGTTCTTGGCGTTTCTCAAGCTGCAACCAAAGTGGGTGGTTACTACAAGTTTGCGGAATGGACTATTAGTGCTCAAGTCGAATCCTCTGAAGACATTGATGGATCGAATTATTCAATGTTGGCAGTGAGCTATCAAGTCTCCGATTCGGACACCTTAAAATTCTCTTTTGGTGAAGCTGATGGATTATTACAAAGCAGTTCTGCAGCGATTTTATATGACTGGAAATTGGCCAGTGATTTAAATGTATATGCAGGTTATGGCTCTAAAAGTGATGATCTGGCCGCCGATGACGATATCCTGACATTTGGAATTCGATATCTTTTCTGATTTACATCAATACGTTGAACATTTTTCATCACATGAAATCGCAATTTGAAAAATTACGTCTAGACTTAATAAAACCCTACGATTTATTTGCTATTTGGAGAAGTCATGACTTCATATATAAACTGGCAGTTTTTTATTAAAAAACTATTAGCTTTGGTTTTTATTTCTCTTTTAAGCAGCTATTCCTCCCATTCCCCTGCAAAAGAAAAACACGTTTTCACTGTTGGTGTAGTTCCACAATTTGAAACTAAAAAACTACACAGAATTTGGCGTCCCATCCTCGATAAGCTTGAACAAAAAACCGGTTATAAATTCAAGTTACTGGGCTCTCCAAGTATCTCCGGTTTTGAAAAGGAGTTTTTAGTCGGCAAATTTGATTTTGCTTACATGAATCCTTATCACCTTGCATGGTCTCATAAAACCATTGGTTACGTTCCTTTGGTTAGAGATATCAAAAGATCACTTTATGGTGTATTGGTAGTGAGGAAAGATAGTCCAATAAAAACCCCTTTTGAACTGGATGGCAAAAAGGTTGCCTTTCCTGACCCAAATGCTCTCGGGGCATCATTGCTGATAAGAGCTGAATTAAAAAAGAAATTTAACATCACAATAATTCCCCACTATGTTAAAACTCACGATTCTGTCTACCTGAATGTTGCTCTAAGACAAGCTGACGCTGGCGGCGGTGTTCAAAAGACGCTAGACATGCAATCAGATAAAATTAAAAATCATTTAAGAATTATGTATGAAACAGAAAAAGTAGCAGCTCATCCTTTTTCCGTTCATCCAAGAATTGATAAAATAATCCATGAAAAAGTCAGGCAAGCGCTTATAGAAATTGGGCAGGAAGAAGAAGGCAAACAACTTTTAAAGTTGGTTCCTATCATGGAAATAGGCAGTGCATCTATTGAGGATTATCTGTCATTAACCAATAAGGGTTTAGAGAAATTCAGGAGTGAATAATTGCAATTATGCGCCTTAACTTTAAGCTGATTTTTCC
>JAOUOC010000318.1 GCA_029880585.1 Gammaproteobacteria bacterium | reverse complement strand
ACTCACTCTTCCGTCAATAGTTCGATCCAGACCATTGTATTCTCTTCCGACTATTTCTTCAAAAAGTTGCTCTCTGGAAAGTGGATGATCAATATGTCTCGCCAAAATATAAAGTAAATTAAATTCTGCAGGTGTGAGTTTAAGTTTAAATCCGTTTAATTGGCATTCTCCCAGACGATTATCTATTTCCAATTGGTCAATGACAATTTTGTCACTTTCGTAATTCTCATTCACAAGTTGAAGAATACTTCTGATTCTGGCCAGTAACACCTTGGGATTAACCGGTTTAATAATATAGTCCGATGCACCCAGATCAAATCCCTTAACCTGATCAATATCCTGACTCATTGCAGTTAAAAAGAGAAAATGACATTGGCTGTATTGCTGAAGCTTTGTTACCAGATCAAAACCGGAAATATCTGGCAGCATAATATCGCAAATAATCAAATCGTAAATTGCTTGACGACACTTTTTTATACCAGACTGTCCATCAATAGCATGGTCAACTACAAAACCATTTTCCTGCAAAAAATCCCGTGTTAATTCAGCGAGGCCAACGTCATCTTCTATCAGTAAAATCTTGTTCATAATCAATCTCTCCATCTCTAAAAGATTTCCCATGCTCTGCGACGTCGCTTTTTCTGATTTTCAGATTTATAAACCATTACATAAAATTCGGCTTCTGACAGTTTACTTTGGTTTTTCATATCTTGCACATAGAACCGGATATTCTCATTGGCAAGAATGACCAGTTTTCTTTTATCTTCTGCTTTTTGAAAACAATAAATCTGCTCGTCAAACCCTTGCTGATAGACACAATACTCCCCTTTAACAGTCAATTTAATACTAAACTCAACTTCAATCTGACAATAGCCTTCTGTAATAAAACATCGAAATGGCGTGAGACTAATTTCGTTTTTACTCTCACCCTGAGTCTTTACTATCCCCGAATAGATTAACAAACTGGCAATCAGCAGAAGGTAAATTGAATTTTGCTTATACAGGTTTATCATATTAATCAAACCTGTAACTCAGACCCAGAAATTGGTAATTAACCCTATCCTGCAACACTATCGGCGATTCAGTTATCTTGTCATCAAAATAGGTAATCCGATTGGAATAGACCAAGGACCAGTTTTTGTTAATTCTTTTATTGATTGAAACCGAAAAGTAAGGATTTTGAGTCGAACCTGTTACTTCATAAAATGACAACCCTGGTATATTGTCCTGAACACCATAATAGTAATCAGTCAACTGATCACTTTTGCTGACAACCCCTATTTCCATTATCAGGTTAATGTCATCAAATCTGTTCCGATAACTGATTGCCAGATCAGTTTCATAACCGTTATGCACACCTGATACATCTGAGGTATAGGAAAAGTAGGTGCTAACTGAAGACGAAAAATGAAAGCTGCCAGATATGCCAGCCATATAGGAAAAATCTCTTTCAAGTGGAGAAATCCGAATATCTGCCCCCCCCGCGGCCTGAAGTCTTCCAATATCCTGAGATTCTGTTGTTAAACTAAAATTAACATCAGCCAATCCGTTTAATGAACTGTTTTCATTAAAATACACACCATCCTGATTTAATTTTCCTATCAGATCAAAATTCCAACGCTCCTCTTCAGCCAGGCTGTAGCCGATTTTGGTATTTTCAATATAGAACTTTTCTCCGTAATAACTGAAGCGTGGAATAAGGTTCAGTTTCATATCACCTTTACCTAAAACCGGAGACTCAAGCTGCATCCATCCCATTAACAATTCAAAGTTGAATTCACCGACAGTAACAGTATCCAAATCAAAATCATCTTTAGATAAATCTGTATCTTCTCCAAGAACAGCTGTGCTCGACAAAATAAATAATGAAGAAATAAAGGATTTGAGCAATTTTATATTAGAAATTTTCACTTATAGGCTCTCTGTAAACCATTGCTAGAACAGTATAACAAAAATGCATTTAAGTTAAACAAACGCAATTTGTACAAATATGTGACATTTGTATATTCTCAATAAAAAGCCCCTCATGTGAGGGGCTCATTTTAACAGTAAAAAATGACGATATCGCCATCTAAATTGTTAGTTCCAGTCACCTGTCAGATTAACACCAGAGTATGAACTATAAGCTCTTATACCAATATACCAGGTTCCTGCAGCAGGATTAGTGAAATTACAGTTTTCAGTATTTCCTACATTGTATGGCCGGCAGTCATAAGTCGTAGTAGTTGGTTGTGCACCATAACGAACATACATATCCGCATCACCAGTACCACCACTGATATTCAGATCAAGTACTGACATACCAGCCGGAACAGTGATAGTAAAGTAATTCCAGCTACCGGTTGCAGCTGAAAGGTTTGACTCATTGATACTTCCACCAGCAGATGGCTCATCATAAGACGCTGTCAATGAAACACCTGAGTATGCAGAATAGGCATCCAGCATGATGTAATAACGACCTGCATTTGGTGTCGCAAAACTACAAGTCTCATTATTACCTGTCAAATAAGGACGGCAATCGTAAGTTGTCGTAGTTGGCGCACTACCAAATCTGACATACAGATCAGCATCACCTGTTCCACCAGCCATCGCAATGTTTAAATTACTGGCACCTGATGGGACATCAATGTAGTAAGGTGTCTGTGAACCAGTTGCACCACTCAGATTGGTTTGAGCAACACCGTTGGTTAATTCGCCGGTACCACCGCCACCGCCTCCACCAGTGTAGCTTGCAGTCAAACTAACACCTGAAAAGGCAGAGTACCCTCTTACCATCACATAATAACGACCTTCGTTAGGTGTTGCAGAAGAGCAGGTTTCATTATTAC
>JAOUOC010000068.1 GCA_029880585.1 Gammaproteobacteria bacterium | reverse complement strand
TGGGGTTCGTAAACTCACCGCCAACCTACGGTAATGATCTACTTTTTGATGGATTCAGCACCGTAGGTACGATTAGCGCAGCGTAATCGTACGCATGAATTACGGCAAGGCTCTACTTTTTGATGGATGCTGGCCTACACCAGAAATAAGGTAAATCACCAATCTATGGTATATTATTCGAAAAGCAATCAATGATGATTTAGAAAATAATATGCAAATTCCATTTTTGCCATTCTGGCATCCCAAAACCAAATCTTGCGAGCGTTGTGGTTTTTACTTTGAAGAAAAAAAAGAAGAATGTCCACGATGCAAAGGACTTGACGAAAAACAGATTGAAGCATTGCTCACAGAAGAAAGTGAAATAGCAGAAGCCAATTCGAATCTGGGCTGGTTGTTTATCTTTTTTGCAGCTTTAATTGCATTGTTGTTGCTGAGTTATTAAAAGCCGTATTACGACACCGTCATAATTTATTTGAATTCAGTCACTGGCATATCGGCAATAGGTTTGGGTTCTTTGAAAATAGTAATGGAAAACAACACCAATGCTGCGGATAACCACAATGTGGCTGCAGCACTAATCATGGAAATAACACCGCCAATTAATGCAATTAACAGATTGGAAAAGTAAAAAATGGTAATTTGCAATCCCATCATTTTCCCTTCACCCAGCTGGCCGAAATTTTGAGAAAGCATGGCTGTGAAAGTAACGTTTATGACTGGAATGGTTGCGCCTGCCAGTAACAGTGAAACAAACACCCATGGTTCATCAAGAAAGGTAGTGATGGCAATGGCGCTGGCCAAAAGAATATGACCACTCAAAACAGTATTTTTATCACCCAGAACATTGGCAATTTTTCCCGCAAACCAGATGCTGATGATCAGCATGCCACTGGTGAGAAGCAGCGTTGTCCAGGCAATATCAAGACTGTTAAACAGCAGTACTTCAACTAACCATAAAGGATAAAACTCATAAAAAGCGTTGGTACCCAGGCTATAGATAAAATAGTAAAGAAAAAACACCTTCAGAGCCGGAATTTTGAGGAATTTTATGGAGTGATTGGCGCGAATTTCCTGAAAAAAAGGCAAGATTGAGGTTTTTTGTGGTGGTTGACTGGGCAACACAAATAACACCATAAACAGTGACAACAAAACAGCCAGAGAACTGGCATAAAAAGCAAAATCAACGCCAAAGGGCATCAAATAACCGCCCGCCAGGGGACCTATCATCCAGCCTGCATAAATGGTGGAAAATAACAGTGCAATGGCACGTTTACGGTCTATGTGTGGATGAAGTTCTGTGGCGATGGCTCTGGCAATGGAAACATTGCCCTCACAAAATCCGGTAACCATCCGGGTGATAATAAACCAGACAAAAGAACTGTAATGGATCGCAAGGCCTGTCAGGATATATCCGACAACACTGGCAATCAGGGTAATGACCAAAATCGGTTTACGACCGTAACGATCCGAAAGAGAACCAATAATGTTACTGCCAATCAACAGCCCAAATGGATAGGCCGCAAGGGATATACCTAAAAGAATTTTGGGATCCAAGCCCATGAAATGAATCAGCGGGTCGTCCACACCACTCATGAAATAAGGTGATAAAATGGGATAAGGCAGCGCAATACCTGCTGAGCCAAGAAAAGAAACCAACATAATGGTTAAAAGAACCAGTTTGGGATGGGTGTAACGAGGCATTGTTTACAATCTATAGGACGAAAGCAAAAAGTATATCTGGCAAGTTAATAGAGTCAAGCGAATTGAATAGTGAGTACAAATTTAATGATCAGAAATGAGGCAGAGCAGTTCAAAATAACTTAAAATCCACGGAAAAGCTTGAAATGAAAGGATTTGTGATGAATTTAACTATCAATGCAAAAATTTCAGGGTAAGAAACTTATTTTTATATAAAAAAGCAGGTACTAATGTTCAAAAAACAGTATAATCCTGTCTCATTTTTTGCAAAATAATCTATGCTTAACAATTAATAGTAAAGTTCAACTGTCAGAATGGTATCTGAAATAACATTTTTACACTCCGTTTTTAAGATCTAGAGGATAGTGGTGTGAAGCCAACAGAAATAAAGAACCCTGAGTATTTTCACAAGGTAGTCGATTGTCAATATGCTTGTCCGGCTCATACGCCGGTTCCGGAATACATCCGTTTGATTGCAGCAGGTCGGTATGATGACGCCTATATGCTGAATTGGGAGTCCAATGTTTTTCCTGGCGTTTTGGGAAGAGTTTGTGACAGACCTTGCGAGCCAGCTTGTCGCCGTGGCCGAGTCGAAGAAGAACCTGTGGCAATTTGCCGTCTGAAGCGTGTCGCAGCAGACAACAAGTCAGATATAAAAGACAGATTACCGGGCATTGCTGAAAAAAATGGCAAAAAGATTGCGCTTGTTGGCGCAGGCCCAGCATCATTGACAGTAGCCAGAGGGCTTGCTCCTTTAGGCTATGAAGTAGAGCTGTATGATGAGCAGGAATTGGGCGGCGGTTTTATGCGTAGCCAGATCCCTTCTTTCAGGTTACCGGAAACAGTGCTCAATGAAGAAGTGGGTTACATTCTGGATATGGGTGTAACAGCTCATTTCAAACATTATGTCGACAGTTTAAAGAGTTTACTTGAAAAAGATTACGACGCCATTTTTGTCGGTTCAGGTGCGCCTAATGGTAGAGACTTACCTAAGGTACAGGGCAGACAAGAAGGCGAAAAAAATATCCATATAGGTATCAATTGGCTTGAAAGTGTTGCTTTTGGCCATGTTAAATCAATAGCTAAAAAAGTTTTGGTTTTGGGTGGTGGTAATACGGCTATGGATTGTTGTCGTACAGCGCGTAGATTGGGTGGTGAAGACGTTAAAATAGTTGTAAGAAGTCCGCAGGCAGATATGAAAGCGTCTCCCTGGGAAATTGAAGATGCAATGGCAGAAGATATTCCAATTTATGAAAATCATGTGCCACATGAGTTTGTTATTGAAAATGGCAAACTGGTCGGTATGAAGTTTGAGAAGGTCAGAGCGGAATATGACGAAAATGGTAAAAGAAGCCTGATCCCCACTGGTGAAGATCTGGTTTATATGGAAGCTGATGAAGTTTTAATTGCTATTGGTCAGGATAACGCTTTTCCATGGATTGAAAGAGATATTGGTCTTGAATTTGGAAAATGGGACATGCCAGTTGTAGATGAGGAGACTTTCCAGTCAACCAATGAAAAAGTATTTTTTGGTGGTGATGCGGCTTTTGGACCATCAAATATCATCACGGCTGTAGCTCATGGTCATCAGGCAGCAATTTCAATTCATAAATTCTGCATGGGTGAGACAATAACTGACAGACCTGAGCCTGGCGTAACCCTGATTAGTCAAAAAATGGGTTTCCATGAGTGGACTTACGATAATGAAATCGACCATGATAAACGCCATTTGGTACCACATGTTGAAAAAGAGCTGGCGATAAAGAATTTGAAGCTGGAAGTAGAAAAAGGCTTTGATCAGGATTTGGGTTACCAGGAAGCTATGCGTTGTTTGAACTGTGATGTTCAAACCGTATTTACTGATAACCTGTGTATCGAATGTGATGCCTGTACCGATGTTTGCCCAACCAAATGTATTAACTTTACCGAGAATGGTGAAGAAGAGGATTTGAGAACAAGGTTGGTTGCACCATCTAATAACCTGGCTCAGGATTTGTATGTGTCAGGTGACTTGAAAACAGGGCGAGTAATGGTAAAAGATGAAAATGTCTGTCTGCATTGTGGCTTGTGCGCTGAAAGATGCCCAACTGCAGCATGGGATATGAAAAAATTCTTATATTCAGTGACTAAGGCAGGAAAATAATGAGTATAGAAGCTATTAATGATTTTGTAATACGTTTCGCAAATGTCAACGGAACAGGATCTGCCAGTGCCAACAATATGTTTGCCAAAGCAGTATTCAGAATGGGCGTACCTGTCAGTCCAAAAAATATATTTCCATCTAATATCCAGGGGCTTCCAACCTGGTTTGAAGTAAGAGTTACAGAAAAAGGTTATCTGGGAAGCCGTGGTGATGTCGATTTTGTGGTGGCAATTAATGGTCAAACACTTCGTCAGGATTATGATAGCCTGATGCCCGGTGGTTATTTCCTTTATGATTCAACAAAGTCATTGCCAAGAGATTTTAACAGAAAAGATATTAGCGAAATTGGTATTCCGCTAACTCAAATGTGTATTGATAATTATTCTGATCCAAGACAAAGACAGTTGTTCAAAAATATTATTTATGTTGGTTCGCTGGCCTATTTGTTTGATATGGAGTTTGAAGTGCTGACTGGCATGGTAAAAGATCAGTTTGCCAAGAAAGAGAAGTTAATTGCACCGAATATTGGAGCGCTGGAATTGGGTTACAACTATGCCAAAGAACATTTTGATGATGTTTGCGGTTTGAGAGTGCAAAGAAGAGATAATGTTGGCAATGCCATTATGATTGATGGTAACAGTGCTTCCGGTCTTGGTGCTATTTATGGTGGAGCAACAGTCTGTGGCTGGTATCCGATAACACCTTCTACTTCAGTTGTTGAAGCCTTTGAAAAGTACGCTAAAAAATATCGTGTAGAAAAAGAAACCGGACAAAATAAATTTGCAATTGTACAAGCCGAAGATGAATTGGCAGCAATCGGTATGGCAATAGGTGCCAACTGGAATGGCGCGAGAGCGTTTACGGCAACTTCCGGTCCGGGATTATCCTTAATGAGTGAGTTTTTAGGTCTGGCTTATTTTGCGGAAATACCTGTTGTTTTAATTGACGTTCAACGTAGCGGGCCAAGTACGGGTATGCCCACAAGAACTCAACAATCAGATATGATTTCGGCTGCTTATGCATCTCATGGTGATACCAAACACGTTTTACTAATTCCTTGTGATCCGGCTGAATGTTTTGAAATGACCGCAAGAGCATTTGATGTGGCAGACAGATTACAGACACCAGTTATTGTTATGTCAGATTTGGATTTAGGCATGAATGATCATATGAGTCGTCCATTTGAATGGGATGACAATCGTAATTATGACCGAGGAAAAGTGCTTACTGCAGAGGATCTTGATGGGTTGGCTGAAAGATGGGGACGTTATAAAGATGTTGATGGCGATGGCATTGGTTACAGAACTTATCCTGGCACACATCCAACCAAAGGTTCTTATTTTACTCGCGGCTCTTCCCATGATGAATACGCAGCTTATACAGAAGACAGCAGTGTATATGAAGAAAATATGGAAAGACTGGTTAAGAAATGGGAAACAGCTAAAGATGTTGCGCCACATCCTCAAATCAAATACAGAGATAAAAAATCGAAAATTGCAGCGATTTTCTATGGAACCAGCGCACAAGCCAGTTATGAAGCACTGGATGGTCTTGAAGAGGAAGGCATTGTGCTCAATACATGCAGAATTAAATCTTTTCCTTTCCATCCGGATATTGGTGAGTTCATTAAAGAACACGATACAATTTTTGTAATTGAACAAAATCGTGATGCGCAAATGAGAACATTGTTAATCAATGAGTTTAATATTGGAACAGAAAGATTACGTTCAATTTTGAATATTGATGGTATGCCCATCAGAGCCAGAAGAATTAAACGTAAAATTGAAAGAATGCTTAATGGTGAAAATGTGAGTCCATTTACAACAGCAAAAAGCGGCACAGAGGTGGAAGCATGAGTTATTTAAAATCAAGTTTTAGACATCCTGAATCACCCAAAAACAAGTTAGGATATACTGAAGCCAATTATGAAGGTGCTCTATCAACGCTTTGCGCGGGTTGTGGACATGATTCAATCAGTAACTCTATTATTAATGCATGTTTTGAATTATCACTGGAGCCCCACAAGATAGCCAAGATGTCTGGTATTGGATGTTCATCCAAAACACCAGCCTATTTTTTGTCTAAATCACACGGTTTTAACTCTGTGCATGGACGTATGCCGTCAGTGACAACTGGTGCAAACATGGCAAACAGAGATCTGACCTACATCGGTATTTCTGGCGACGGTGATACTGCTTCAATTGGTATGGGGCAGTTTATGCATTTGGTAAGACGTAACATCAACATGGTTTATATTTGTATGAACAATGGTGTTTATGGCTTGACCAAAGGACAGGATTCAGCTACTTCCGATCTTGGCAGCACCAGTAAAAAAGGTGTGCCGAATATGTACGAACCGATGGATCTTTGCGAGTTGGCTATTTCATTGGGTTCAGGCTATGTGGCCAGAAGTTTTTCAGGTGACAAATCACAATTGGTACCATTAATAAAAGGTGCAATTAAACACAATGGATTTGCTTTGATCGACTGTATATCTCCATGTGTGACTTTTAATAATACGCCAAAATCAACCAAAAGCTATGAGTGGATCCGAGACCATAAAGAGGCAACCGGTACTTTCGATCTGGTGCCACAAGAAGTAGAGATCAAGGTTAAAAATCCTGATGAAGTGAATGAAACTATACAGTTGCATGATGGTTCATTTATAAATCTTTATCGTCAACCTGAAGGTTTGGATATCAGATGTCGAGAGTCAGTACTATCGGCACTGGAGGACTCCAAAACTCAAGGTAAGGTTTTAACAGGATTATTACACCTTAATCCTGATTCCAGAAATACACATGAAATTATCAATAGCTCAAAAAGACCATTAAACACATTAAAAGAGGACGATTTGTGTCCAGGTTCTACCGAGCTTGAGGCTATTAACCAAAGCCTGAGATAATAATTCATGGAGTAAATTATTTTATGGGGAAAACAAAAATTGCGGTTAATGCTGCATCCGGTCGCATGGGGCAGCATTTACTTGCAGAAGTTAATCATCATCGACAAGCAGAGCTGATAGCGGCTGTCTGCCGAGAAAATCATCGATTGCTAGGCCGCCAGGTGAACGGTTCTGCTATCGTTTACCAATCAAATCTTAAAGAAGCGCTGGAAAAAAGTCAGGTGGCGATCGATTTTAGTTTGCCAGAGGCTTCTGTTACTTTTGCAAAACAGGCTTCAATTAGCAAAACACCAGTTTTGATCGGTACAACCGGCTTTGCTGACAAACACCTAAAGACTTTAAAAAGCCTGTCAAAATCTATTCCTGTATTAGTCGCACCTAATACCAGTGTCGGCATCAATTCTATGTTAAACCTATTGCAGCAAGCTACAAAAATGCTGGGAAAAAAGGCTGATATTGAAATCATAGAAGCGCACCACAAACATAAGCTGGATGCGCCATCTGGTACAGCTATTAGAATGGGAGAAACCATTGCCAAAGAGTTAGGCAAAACGTTTGATTCTATAGCAGCAACCAAAAGTCGCTTTGAAAGAAGAGAAAGAGGAAAAGACGAAATTGGTGTATCAGTGATAAGGGCTGGTGAAATCATTGGAGAGCACAAGGTTATTTTTGCACTTGATAACGAGATCATTACGCTGGAGCATAAAGCGAATAATAGACGGTGTTTTGCAGAAGGTGCTGTTGAGGCGGCTATCTGGTTATCCAAACAACCACCAGGTTATTATTCCATGCAGGATTTCGTTAATCGCTAGTCAGATTTTTTTCAACATAGCGATTCAGGTAATAATCCACACTGACAAACTTGCCACCACCGGTAAAGAATAAAGCCAGCAGCATTACAAAGTAAGTCATAGAAAACTCAATGCCATTATTGAGAACCACAAAGTTTCCTTTTTCTGTCAGCCATTCATAATTGCCATATTCCTGTAATATGTCTTTGGCTTTGTCTAATCTGACTAAAGCCCCTTCAGCATTTGCATTGGCTCCCCAACTCATTAAATCATGGGTTGCTTGCCAGCCGTTTTCCCAGTGAACAGCAAACATGGCTACCAACATGGTGATCATTAACGGGATAGTGATGAGGCGTGTTGCAAAACCGATTAATAACAAGATTGCACCCAAAACTTCGGCGCCAGTGGCTAAAAATGCCATAAGAGCGGGAAATGGAAGTCCCAAACCCCACTCCTCATTTCCAAACCATTCAACAATTGATTCAAAGCCGTCAACTTTATTCATGCCTGCAATCCAGAAGACTGGTACAAGAAAAAGACGTAAAGCCAAAGGGCCTAAGCCAGAAAAATTATCCAAACACGAAAAAAAACGATGATGGAATTGATAGTAATTATTGATGAATTGCATTGTAATACCTCAAATCTATGTGTTTGATATAGATAGATATGAACTACAAATGTTACAGAAAATTCAGATCAGTTGCCGTACCAGTTTCTTATGGCAAGTTTATCAAGAAAGGAAAGTGTTGTTTTTGCTGTCACTGTTTTGCTTTGATTGTCATTAAGTTCAACATTATGAGTATAGTTCATTATGGAAAATTT
Source organism: Gammaproteobacteria bacterium (assembly GCA_029880585.1). Taxonomy (GTDB): domain Bacteria; phylum Pseudomonadota; class Gammaproteobacteria; order Enterobacterales; family Kangiellaceae; genus Aliikangiella. The sequence continues at coordinate 2,144 of JAOUOC010000068.1, read as the reverse complement.
ATCGTAAGCAGTAACAAAAGCAGATTGTCTGGAAAGAGGCTGGTTAATTTTATGACAATGCTGGCTATCCATATCCATATTCATCAGTGATAAACAGCGTTTGATTTGTTTATCTATTATCTGGTTGCCGTGCGGCCAATTTGGACTTCGATATTCATGTTCAAAGCCCAGTGCATGGCCAAACTCGTGTAGAACAGCTTGTTTAATATAGCGATGCGGTAGATCAGTCTCGTTCAACCGGTTAAGCAATAAAGTCGGATCTTTAGAAAAATAGTCTTTATGATCACCAGCTACTGAAGCCGTATTACCTGTAAAACTGATGCGAATATGGGTTGCTTTGGGGGCGCTTTCAAAATCATCATAAAAACTGAAAGACAAACTGCTGTCCTCAAGCCACAAGGGTGCATAGGTTTTAACCCATTGTTTTTGTTGGTCGCTCCCATCTATAAAAACCACATTAAGCGTCATATTTTTTGACCACATATTTGCCTTCAGTAAAACTGCAGCACCCAGATAGGATGAAGATAGGTTAAATAAAATGGTGAGTGCAAAAAAAACTTTAAACTTCATTAGTCTGTTCATATCAGAAAGTATAGTTAGGGCATTTTATACCACTGAAAAGGAAATGGAAGTAAGCAGTTAACATAAAAGCGGTGCATCAGAGCCAACATTTCGCTAGAATAACCGGCATTGATAGTTAATGCCAAACTCAAATTGTCAGGAAATATTATGAAATCACCAATTATTGCCCCTTCAATCTTATCAGCCGACTTTGCCCGATTGGGTGAAGATGTTGTCAAAGTGATAGAAGCAGGTGCAGACTGGGTACATTTTGATGTCATGGATAATCATTATGTTCCAAATCTGACCATTGGCCCAATGGTTTGTAAGGCACTTCGAGATTATGGTATTAAAGCACCAATTGATGTTCATTTAATGGTAAAGCCGGTAGATAGAATTATTGGGGACTTTATTGAGGCAGGTGCTTCAATTATTACCTTTCATCCTGAAGCTAGTGAGCATGTTGACAGATCATTACAGTTAATTAAAAGTGGCGGCTGTCAGGCCGGTTTGGTGTTAAATCCGGCTACGCCAATACATTGCCTTGAGCATGTTATGGACAAACTGGATATGATATTACTTATGTCAGTTAATCCCGGATTCGGTGGACAATCTTTTATTCCCAATACCTTGAATAAGTTAGAACAGGTTAGATCAATGATTGACAAAAGTGGTTATGACATTCGTCTTGAAATTGATGGTGGTGTAAAAATTGATAATATTGGTGAAATTGCCAATGCAGGTGCAGATACCTTTGTCGCAGGATCCGCAATATTCAATACCGATAACTATCAAGCAACTATTGCAGCAATGCGTGAACAAATTGCCAACTCAAAATAATTAATGCAAACCAGAATAGTTAAATGAGCCAAAATTCCACTGCCAGAATTTTAATGGTCGATAATTACGATTCATTCACCTTTAATCTGGTACATTATCTTGAGCAGTTGGATGCGGAAGTTATTGTTAAAAGAAACGATGAGTTAACTATAGAAGAAATAGAACAGATCGCACCAACACATATCGTCATTTCGCCCGGTCCATGTGATCCTGACAAGGCAGGATTATCATTAAAAATTATCGATGTGTTTAAAGGCAAGATCCCGATATTGGGTGTCTGTCTTGGCCATCAGGCCATTGCGCAGGCCTTTGGTGCTCATGTGGTTAGAGCCGAACATGTCGTTCATGGCAAAACTTCCCCAATTCATCATACAAATCAAGGCGTTTTCCGAGAGTTGCCACAAGGGTTTCAGGCGACACGTTACCATTCGCTTATTATCGAAAAAGATTCACTTCCCGACTGTTTTGATATTACTGCCTGGACAGAAAACGAAGCCGGGTTTGAATATATTATGGGCGTTAAACACAAAACACTGCCATTAGAGGGTGTCCAGTTTCATCCAGAATCTGTGATGAGTGACTATGGACTGAAACTGCTTCATTCTTTTGTCAGTTAATCAACCTACACCAATAATCTCACCATCATCAAGAACCTGCACTTTTTCTGCGGCTGGTACTTTGGGTAATCCCGGCATCCTCATAATATTTCCAGTCAGAACCACCAAAAATCCTGCACCGGAATT
>JAOUOC010000317.1 GCA_029880585.1 Gammaproteobacteria bacterium | reverse complement strand
TTTTTGGTCTTTGTTACCCACGGCAAAGAAGAACCACATTGCTTGCAAAAGCTGGTGGCAAAATGTTTGGCTTCAGGCAATTCATAGTGACCCACAAGCTCTTCACCTGAAAGCCATTCAAATTGTTCAGGGTTTACAATAAGATTGGATGCATGAGCAGAACCGGTAAATTTTTGACAACGTGTACAATGACAATACTGAAAAACCAGCGCTTTACCGGTGTATTGATAACTCACTTCGCCACATAGACAACTGCCTTTATAATTTGAATTACTCACGAATCACCTCTCAAATTTGCCGATTTACCATACACCTATCAATGATTGGCTGCATAATCCTCAACCTGTTGCCAAACTCTAATCAAATTGCCACCAAGGATTTTGGCAATATCTTCTTCGCTGTACCCTCTTTTTTGTAGACCCGCAATCAGATTCGGGTAACTGGCAACATCTTTCAAACCAATTGGAAGACTATCTCCAACACCATCATAATCAGAACCCAGCCCGACATAGTCAATTCCAACCAATTTAACCACATGGTCAAAATGATCAAGGACATCATCCAAAGTGGAATAAGGATAAGGATTTTGCTGACGATATGATTCAGTAAATGTTTTTACCTCTTCACTGTCTTCCTCAACTTTATTCTCTTCCATAAAAGCTTCACGTGTCTTATTAAAGACCTTACCGTATTCCAGAGCTTCTTTAGTGATAAAACTTGAGCCATAATTTATTTGAATCACACCACCGTTTTTAGCCAGAGCAACGATCATTTCATCATTCATATTTCTTTCGAAACCAGGCGTAAAATGTCTGGCAGAAGAATGCGAAGCAATGACCGGTACTTTTGTAATTTCAACTACCTGATAAAAGGCTTCATCAGTAATATGAGAAACATCTACCATAATGCCCATATTATTCATTTCTGTTACCAGTTGCTTACCAAAATCTGTCAAGCCTTTGGCTGGTCTGTTTTCATCATAGGACGAATCCGAAATTGCATTGGTTTTTGAATGCGCCAGCGTGATGTAACGGATCCCGCGATTGTAAAAATGCTTCAGGTTTTCAAGATCTGCCTCCAGACCACTACCATTTTCCATGCCCATTGGTAGAGAAATCAAGCCTTGCTCAAAGTTTTTAAAAACATCAGTTGTACTATAGGCCAGTGCAAATTTTTCAGGTGCATTTTTAACAATAGCTTCAACACCATCAATTAATTCATTTGCAAGATCTTTTGCGCCACCTTCCTGATCTTTTTCAGCAGGAATATAAATTGACATAAAAGCTGCGTTAAGACCACCTGCCACAGCGCGAGGATAATCAAAATCACCCTTTACTGTTGCCTGACTAACATCTTCATAGTGATCTGCAAGACGGTAAGGAACATCAATATGTGTATCTGCAATAATATACTTTTTCGCCAATGCTTCAGCGGATGGCTGCTCAGCTGTTTTTACCTCTTCCTGAGTAACGGTTTCCTCTTGTTGCTGACAGCCAGCAAACAATAACAACGATGACAATGCAACTGATCTGGCTATAAATGGAAGAAACGAAGATTTTGTAACTACAAAAGACATAAAACGACTCCAACAAAATAAAATGAACCCCTGTTTTACCCATTGTGTGGGTTAAAGTCAAATACTCAATTTCTTTAACACAAACAAACTTGAGATTCTTGAAAGCATGTTGTAGCCTGATAACCAATATAGTTTGTATAAAAGGAAAATATGTATGAAAAAGATTCTGCTTATCATTAATTTTAAAACGCTCATTATTGCCGTGCTTTCGGTGATCTCGACCTACATTTGTATCCGCTTCAATATTATTGCGGACTACCCTCTAACACTGATTGCAACAGCCATTATTTTTCCAATTGTTTTTTCAATCAACGGCGCTTACAAAAGGCGTGAAGCAGCGTTATCAAAATACAGTGTAATGAAAGCCCATGGTAGAGCTATTTATTTTGCAGCGAGAGACTGGCTGGATTCGCCCTCTTCTGATGTATTGTCTCAAAGCAAAAAAAGACTGGAAGAATTACTGATCAGTGCCAGAACCATGTTTTCGAATGACATCGACAAAATCAGAGAAAACGAAGTAGCTGTATATCAGGCTTTTTCAAATCTTTCAAAATTCATTAAAGTAGAATTACGCCAAAATGGTTTGGCAACTGGTGAAGTATCACGATGCAATCAATATCTCAGTAAAATGATGGTTTGTTTTGAAGATGCAAAGCATATTTTTCAATATCGTACGCCCAGGACATTGAAAACTTTTAGTACCATATTTATCACGTTACTTCCAATCTTGTATGGTCCCTACTTTGCACATGAAGCTCTGGAATACTCTGGCTATGTTACTTATGTCATGCCTGTTTTATTTTCATTGGTATTGGTTAGTTTGTCGAACATTCAGGACCATCTGGAAAATCCTTTTGATGGCGTAGGTGAAGACGACATTACCATTAATGTCGATTACTTTATGAAAAATCTTGAGGATTAAATCTCAGGTAATTTAAAATTCACATCAATCAAAAGACAAGCAATCTCTCCTCTCGTCATCCTGAATTGAGAGGGGATTTTATTGCCAAAAGAAATTAATACAGTTCCAGCTTTCTTTCCAGAGCAGACATTTGCAATGTGCCTTCAGGTGTAATGATGACCTGAAATGCAACAACGGGCTTGTTTAGCAATCTTGCTGAAACACTCATATTTGAACGGTTATCTACAATCACCAGTTTCTTGCAGGTATCATCAATTTCATATCTTTTTTTACTCGCCAAACCAATGGAATAATCAGTTGATAATTCCATCTTATCCAAAATACGACCATCAA
>JAOUOC010000067.1 GCA_029880585.1 Gammaproteobacteria bacterium | reverse complement strand
GAATCAGGTGAGAGCTACCTATCCAGATACTCCCAAACATACTGCCGAGATTCTTCATCCAGTTCATCCCATTCCTGCCAATCTTGATTAAGTCTCATTTGTTTTTCTTTTAATGCTTGTTCATAGGCACATTTGTACATCTTGTCCAACAAGGTAAAGCGGGAAACCATAAACTGGTTAAGTGTTTGTGATAGTTCTTTGTTCATCAGTTGATTCTAGTTAAAGAAAGTTGCTGAGTAAAGCGTCATCAAGCGGTAATAGACGAGTATAATCGAGTCAACTTAACTGGCAACTCTTCCGCATTGCGGATCAGGATAAAATGGCCTTGACCAAAAATATAGGGTAGGTATTGCTTACCTTTTTCATCGATGGTGACGCAAAAAACTTTAATGCCATTCTGACGTGCTTCAACAATGGCGTGACGCGTATCTTCCACTCCATACCGACCTTCATAACTGTCCAGATCATTAGGTTTACCATCGGTCAATAACAGCAGCAATTTGGTTTCACTGGACTCTTTTTGCAGGTTTTGGGTGGCATAACGAATAGCAGCACCCATGCGGGTATAAAATCCTGGAACGATACCATTAATGCGTCCTTTCACCTGTTTGCCCCAAGGCTCATTAAAGCGTTTGAGAGGATAATAACGAATGTGATGACGTTTTTTGGAAGAAAATCCTGATATGGCAAAGCGATCTCCAACTGCTTGTATCGATTCACCAAAAAGAAATAGACTGTCTCTGATAATATTAATCACTTTACCCTGATTGTTCACCCATGAGTCAGTGGAGAGAGAAAGATCGGCCAGCAACAAACAAGACAGGTCGCGTAATTTAATGCGTAAATCCTGATACAAATCGTTGCGATTTTGACAATAACCTCTTTTCTTATCAGCTTGTTGTAAAATAAAGCGATCCATATCCAGCTCTGATCCTTCCGGTTGTCCTTTGAGCCATTGCTTGCCCGTTGCCAGCATTTCAAAGTGAGAGCGTAGTCTTCGAGATTGTGATTTTAAATGTTGCGGTAAATCGCAGTCCTCATGTTGTTTGGGTAACATTTCCTGTAATCGGCAATGTTTGGGCTTTAAACGATTTTTTTTATGATCCCATTCCGGAAGCAGTATGCCGGATTTCAGTACATAATCATCCTGATCCGGGGCGGGTAAGTCCAAATCAAATTTAAGTTGCGATGCGGGTGCATCTTTTGATCTTGTCACAGAAATCACGTCCAAATCATCAGCAACCGATTGGGCGTGTTCTTCATCGTCATCATCAGCAGTTCTGTCAACTGGCATAAATTCAGCCCAGCTAAATACACTTTCCAGACGAAAGGCGAGCAAACCTTCCTTACCGTCCTTATCTTCTACCCATTCACCTTTTCGTCGTTTATCTTCTTTTAGTTCTTTCGATTTTTTATCTGAGCGTTGTGCTTCAACTTCTTCAAGTTGTGCCTTGATTTTTTCTTCAACAGGCGGCTCTGGATGCAGCCAAAGCCAAACAGGATGAAGCCTTTGAGGTTGATCAATTTCTTCGAGTTTTGCATCAGGACTGGTTAATGCTGTTCTGATCATTTTTTCAGCCTTGATTAAACTGGCTGGCAAGCTTTCCAGTTTGGGGCGAGATTGAATGTGCGCTTCAACCAGAGAGTGGTAAATGCGTTTTAATCCCGGAAAAGCTTTCAGTGTTTTTCTTACTGAAGACTGATTATCTGATAGCCAACATTTCCTAACAGCATTATCACTATGAGCAGCCAGACAGGTCAGCCAAAGATAGTGTTGTTCATTGAGTTTTTTATCATCATACCAGGCCAGATGATCAGGTAAACGCAGGCTCTGTTCATCACACCAGGCCAATTCAACCTGATTAAAGGAAGAGGCCACTCGCTGGACAAATGAACGTCGGTCATGCCAATCGGTTTTGCTGGCGCCAAGAATTTGCATGGCAGGATTACCACCAAAGGCTCGGAACTGAATCGACAAGCGGTTTTTAATGTCATTTAACTTAATGGCCTTGTCAGGATATTCCGGAGAAGCGGCTCTGGTAATGATCTTGTGCCAAATCTGTCCAGCCCATTCTTCCATTTTATTCTGTCCGTTGGTTTGATTGGGAGGCAAAACATTTTCGAACTAATTGTCCAAGCATTGGATAGTCGTAATCTTTACCACCAGCGGTTTTGCTCATGGCGTAGACTGCCGCCAGAATCAGAAGGGAATGAATGCAGGTAAAATAAATGATTAAAATCATAATAGTGTAAGGGGATTGCCAACCACCAAATTCTACGATCAAGCCGCTCACACCAATGAGTAAAATGCCGGAAAAAAACTGCATCACAAGGCTTTGCAAAAAATGATGTCGAGTTGCCTGGCTCATAACTCTTTTTTGCTTAAAATATCTCAATACGCTCCAGATAAAGGCAATTAGAGGTAGAAAAGTTAAATTTAATAAAAAATATAAATGAGCATTATAAGCCAATTGCTGATCGCTGGCTGAGAGTACATCAGATTGTTTCGCTTTTTGCTTGTTCATAATTTTGCTCGATTATAGTCAATCAGACCAATCATTCATCATGGAAGTCAAACTTGGCATTCACCACTTCCATCAATGCATTGATAGTTTCAGGATCATCAGTCAGTGGTTCAATCAGCCCTGAACGAATAGCCGTTCTTTGATCGAGACCTGATTGCATTAAGGTTGCGGTATAAACCAGTAAACGAGTAGAAGCATTTTCTTCCAGATCATATTCCTTTAAAGCTCGTAAGGATTGCGCCAGTTCAACCAGTTTGGTTGCATAATAATGATCAATTTGCGTTTCTTTTTCGACAATAGAAATTTCTGATGTCATGTCGGGATAATCAAAAGTCATGGCAACAAAGCGTTGTCGAGTCGATGGTTTCATACCTTTTAATAAATTCTGATAGCCGGGGTTATAGGAAACCACCAACATAAATTCTTTCGGCGCTTTTAATTGCTCTCCGGTTCGGTCAATAGGTAGCATTCTTCTATCGTCCGATAGGGGATGCAAAACAACAGTAGTGTCTTTTCGCGCTTCAACCACTTCATCCAGATAACAAATACCACCTTCTCTGACGGCACGCGTGAGAGGCCCATCGCGCCAGACAGTCTGACCTCCTTCAATCAAATATCGTCCCACCAAATCTGAAGCGGTTAAATCATCGTGACAAGCCACTGTGTATAGTGGGCGATTCAAACGTTTGGCCATATGTTCAATAAAGCGGGTCTTGCCACAGCCTGTTGGTCCTTTCAAAAGTACAGGCAACTGGTTGTCATAGGCGTGGGTAAAAATATCAATTTCATTGTGCTGAGCCTGATAAAAAGGAAGCTCTTTAAGTTGAGCGGCTGTCTCTTTTAAAGGAGATGATTGGGTCATTGAGTATTCCTGTATATCATTCAATCTGAAAGCAGGAAAGGGAGAGATTAACCCTCCCTTATCCTGTTGCTAGTTAATTCAGGCAGTAGCCTGATTTTTATCTTTAACGACAAAGCTTATGAGATAAAGAATCAATCCTATGATGAATACAACACCAGCAGCTTCTCTCATCCAGTAGAAAATAGCCAGTTGATCCTGAACTACCATAAAAGGTTGTCCTTCATCAAATCTTTGTAGCCAGACTTGCAATATACCTGCGGCAGTGAGGAACAAGGTAATAAAGACCATTGCAACTGTCATTAACCAGAAAGACCACATTTCCACTACTTGCGCTCGATTGCATGCTGCATTTCCCTGACCTCGCAAATGCGGCATGGCATAGGAAATGATGGTAAGTACAATCATTGCATAGGCACCATAAAATGCCATGTGTCCATGAGCGGCAGTAATTTGTGTCCCGTGGGTATAGTAATTTACAGGTGCGAGAGTGTGCATAAAGCCCCAAACGCCAGCACCTAAAAATGCCATCACGCCAGTTCCCATTGCCCAAAGTACCGTCGCCTTATTGGGATGTTCCCTTTTTCGTCTATTGACCATGTTAAAGGCAAACAGGGTCATGAGGAAAAATGGTATAGGTTCTAGTGCCGAGAACACAGAGCCCAGCCATTGCCAATACTCTGGAGTACCTATCCAATAGTAATGGTGGCCAGTACCAATAATGCCGGTAATTAATGCCATGGCAACAATTATGTAAAGCCATTTATCAACGACTTCTCTATCTACTCCAGTCGTTTTTATAAGTACAAAGGCAAGTATGGAGCCCAGAATTAATTCCCAAACACCTTCTACCCATAGATGAACAACCCACCACCAATAATATTTATCTTTAACAAGATTATCAGGGTTGTAAAAAGAGAACAGGAACATAACTGCCAGACCAATAAGTCCAGTCAGTAAAATGACGTTGATGACGGTTTTGCGCCCTGACAAGATGGTCATGCCGATGTTGTATAAGAATCCCAGAGCCACAACCACGATACCCATTTTGGTAATGGTCGGCTGCTCAAGAAATTCTCGTCCCATGGTTGGTAATATGTCATTACCGGTAATTTCTGCCAAACGGGCATAAGGCATTAACAGGTAACCGGCTACTGTTAAAACGCCTGCGACCAAAAATGCCCAGAACAGGATCATAGCCAGCTTGGGGCTGTGAATTTCTCTTTGCGACTCTTCTGGCACGAGATAATAGGCTGCACCCATAAAGCCAAATAGTAACCAGACAATCAATAAATTGGTATGTACCATTCTAGCAATATTAAAGGGGACATGAGGGAACAAAAAGTCACCCATTACATACTGCAGACCCAGAATAAGACCAAAAATAACTTGTAAAACAAATAAACCAATTGCAGCATAAAAATAGGGCTTGGCAACGGCTTGAGATTGATATTTTAAATGTGTTTGCATAACTATTCTCCCTAACCCTGTTTATTTGGTGGCCAATTGGCTGTATTAATTTCACTGGAGTATTTTAGAAATTCCGCCAGTGCTTCCAGCTCTTCTTCGGTCAAATTAAATTGCGGCATACTTCTGCGACCAGGAATACCATTAACCGGTCTGCTTTTAATAAAAGCTTTGATTGCTTCCTTCGATTTGCCATATCTAACGTAGACATTACCCAGCTCCGGCGCGTAATAAGCCCCTTCACCTAATAATGTGTGGCATCCAATACAATTGTTTTTTTCCCAGAGTTTTTTTCCTAAAGCGACCGTTTCAGTTATAGCTTGGCTGTTGTCTCTTTGAGGAAGAGCCTGATGGGTATCATAAGTTAGAGCCAGAAATAGCAGTACAAAAAAAATGCTACCGCCAAAATAAATATTTCTGGCCATGCTTTTTGTGAAGATTTCTTTCATGGCATTCTCCTTTTGTAGTAGTCTTAGATATTATCCTCCCATAAAGTTAGATTTTGTTGATCCAGATCATCAGATTGCTTTGATGTGATTTATGTAACTTGTTGTATATAAAGGAAAAACCATAAATACTTTATGGGTATAAATGTTTATTCCTATTATTCATAAGATTGATTCAGATCATTATTTAAAAACAATCATGTACTAGAATCAGGACTAATTTGAATAAGATTGAACATATTTTGTACAAACAATCAACGCAGGTAGCGATATGGTCAAATTTAGATTGAACAAGGCATTTGCTTTTTTCTTTGTTGTATCCGCAGCAATATTTTCTTTATCAGTAGATGCTGATGAAGATGAAAGTGAATTGGTTGTTGATGATCAGGTGATTGTAATCATTGGAAAAATGCCAAGAGCTGTTGATGATGTTATTGGTAGTGCTTCGGTGATTGGTCAGGATAGACTGGATTACCATATGCCTCAAAATTTGACTGATCTGGTTCGATACGAAATGGGATTTGATGTTGAATACAGTGGAACCCGATTTGGAGAGACAGGTTTATCGATCCGTGGTATTGGCGGAAATCGTGTGGCAATGGAAGTGGATGGTATACCAGTTGCAGATCAGTTTGATATTGGTTCTTATTCCAATTCAGGTCGCAATATGGTCGATCTTGAACTTTTGCAACAGGTCGAGATTTTAAGAGGGCCTGCTTCCAGTATTTATGGTAGTGATGCCATCGGTGGTGTGGTCAGTTTTATCAGCAAATCTCCCAATGATTTATTACGTCAGACTGATAAAGAATATTATCTTGGTGTCAAGCAGGGGTATTTTTCTGCTGACAGTAGTCGTCTGACATCAGTTCATAATGCCTTTGCTTCTGGTAAATTTAGCATGTTGATGTCTTTGAGTAACCGAGAAGGTTATGAGATGCAACATAGTGCAGACAGTCTGGTTGAAGATGATAACCAAATCAATCAACAAACGTCACAAATGTTTCATGGGGTTTATGATATTAATAGTCGTCAGCAAATAGGTATTCGATATCAAAAAGTTAATCATCAGGCTGAAACAGACATTTTGTCTATTATTGGCTTAGGGCGTTTTGCCAGTACCACTTCACTGTTTGGTGATGATGAATCTGAAAGTAGTGGTTACTCCGTTAATTATGAATTTGAAGCGCAGGATAGCTGGCTCAGCGGAGGGGTGATTCGTGTCTACAATCAAACCACTGAAACGACACAATTTTCCGATGAAAACAGAGTTGTAAGAGGCGTTCCTTATCATTATGACAGAGATTTCTTTTATCAACAGGAAGTTAACGGGTTGCGCTTAAATCTGTATCATCATTTTGGTTTGGGATCCTGGGAACATGAGCTTGGTTATGGGGCCGAGTGGAGTAATAGCAACGTTAGAGAAATGCGTAATGCATTGCAGACCAATCTGCTGGATTCAACCAGTACCAATATTATTTTGTCAGAAGATTTTCCATTAAGGGATTTTCCAGTCTCTGACATAAAAGAGCAGGGCATCTATATTAATGATCAAATTACACTGGGTGATAGTCAATTCACTCTGATACCGGCAATTCGTTTTGACAGTTATGATTTGTCACCAAAAGTAGATGACATCTATCTGCAGGATAATCCGGCAACCACTCCTGTCAGCATCAGGGAGAGCCGGTGGTCACCAAAATTGGGATTGCAGTATCAATTCAGTAAAAGTAGTCAGTTATATCTGCAATATCTGAGAGGTTTCAGAGCGCCACCTTTTGAAGACGCCAACATCGGTCTGGATATTCCACTGTTTAACATAAGAGCCATTCCCAACCCCGATCTGAAATCAGAAACTTCATCAGGCTATGAGTTGGGTTATCGCCTTAATAATGAAAATCACAAACTGTCCTGGATAGCTTTTTACAATGAGTTTGATGATTTTATTCAAACCAAGGTTAATCTGGGATTCGATCCGCTATCTGGCAGAGTGATTTTTCAATCTCAAAATCTGGACAAGGCTACCATCTACGGAAGTGAAATCAATTATCAGTATAAAATTAATGAAAACTGGAAGTGGATGACACAAGCTTTCTGGAGTAAGGGCGAAAACCAGGAAACTGGCTTGCCATTGAACACTATTGAGCCAGCTCAAATTATGACAGCACTTGAGTGGCATCAGGGAGATTTTAGAAGCAGTTTGAATGTTTCTCATGTTCAGGCTAAAGACGAACTTGATGAGCCAGTTGGTCAAAGCTTGTTTAAGGCGCCCGCATACAGTGTTATGGATTTGTTTGCGCAATATCAAATCAATGACACAACCAAAATTTCAGCAGCCATTCACAATTTAACTGATAAAACCTTTTGGAATTGGTCTGCTGTTAATGGTTTGCAGTCGGATGATCCCTTGATTGGATTGTTGTCTGATCCTGGTCGTCGGGCATCTGTGCAGTTTTATATTCACTGGTAACGGAGGTTACCGTGTTTTTATTAACGTGTTGAGTTAGGAAGAATTTGGCATGATTAAAAAGGAGATTACGATGAAGAAAACGAGTAAAAAGTTGCTGGTAACTGCGTTGTCAGTAGCAATGGGGTTAGGTGTTACCTCAGTGCTATCAGCAGATACGGCATTAAAAGAACATCAAGCTGAAGCTGCAAAGCAGGTGTCAGTTGCTGACAAGATAGCCAATGGCAAAACCTTGTATGAAGCCAATTGTGCTGCTTGTCATCAGGTCAATGGTCAGGGATTAGCCGGTGCTTTTCCTCCTTTGGCAAAATCGGATTATATTAAAGGTAATACCAAGGCTGCTATAGGAGCTGTTATAAACGGAATATCAGGTAAAATAAAAGTTAATGGTAAAGACTACAATGCTGTCATGCCTAATATGGCTCACTTATCAGATGTTCAGGTAGCAGACATTCTGACCTATGTGTACAACTCATGGGGCAACAAGGCAACTGAGGTAAAAATTGCGGAAGTTGCAGCTGTGCGTAATAAAACAGGGTCATCAGATCGTTCTGCAGGAGAAAGACATCCTGATACGCCTGAATCAGAAATGAAATACAAGGGAAGCCCCAGTGCTATCAAATCCGAAGAGTTAAAATCCTTTATCGATTCTGAAGGTCCCAAAATGACTCAAACAGAATTTGACCGTGCTTCTGAATTATATTTCCAGCGTTGCGCTGGTTGTCATGGTGTATTAAGAAAAGGCGCTACAGGCAAACCGCTTACCACTGATATAACTCGTGAAAAAGGAACTGATTATCTTAAAGCCTTGATCAATTATGGATCACCAGCAGGTATGCCTAACTGGGGAACTAGTGGTGAAATATCAGAAAAAGATATCGATATTTTGGCGCGTTTCCTACAGCATGAACCACCCATGCCACCCGAGTTTGGTATGAAAGAAATGAAGGCAAGCTGGAATTTGATCATTCCTGCAAATAAGCGTCCAAGAAAGAAAATGAACAACTATGATGTGAATAACATTTTTTCTGTAACTTTGCGGGATACAGGTGAAGTGGCGTTGATTGATGGTGATAGCAAAAAAATCATTAACGTGATTAAAACCGGTTATGCGGTGCATATTTCTCGTTTGTCAGCATCAGGTCGTTATCTCTTTACCATTGGTCGTGATGCTAAAATTGATATGATCGATCTATGGATGAAGAAACCTGCGAAAGTGGCTGAGATTCGTGTTGGTTTGGAAGCACGCTCTGTTGAAACTTCCAAGTACAAAGGCTTTGAAGATAAGTATGCGATCGCAGGCTCTTACTGGCCTCCACAATATACCATCATGGATGGCGATACATTAGAGCCGCTAAAAATCGTTTCTACACGCGGTATGACTGTGGATACTCAGGAATATCACCCTGAGCCTCGTGTCGCAGCTATTGTGGCTTCTCATCAACATCCCGAGTTTATTGTTAACATCAAGGAAACCGGTAAAATCCTGTTGGTTAATTATGAAGATCTGAATAGTCTGGAAGTGCGTACTATCAATGCAGCGCGTTACCTGCATGATGGTGGTTGGGATTCAACCCATCGTTATTTCCTGACAGCAGCCAACAAATCAGACAAAATTGCGGTGGTTGATTCCAAAGACCGTAAATTAACTGCGCTGATTGATGTGGATAAAATCCCTCATCCTGGTCGTGGTGCTAACATTGTGCATCCCAAATTTGGCCCTGCCTGGGTGACCAGTGCTTTGGGTAATGACAAGGTCACTCTGATAGGTACCGATCCTGTCAAGTATCCTAAAAATGCCTGGAAAGTGGTTCAGGTGTTGAAAGGTCAAGGTGGCGGCTCCCTGTTTGTCAAAACCCATCCTAAATCCAAAAACCTTTGGGTTGATTCGCCTTTAAATCCTGATCCAAAAATCAGTCAATCTGTGGCGGTATTTGATGTGAATAATCTGGATAAGGGCTATGAAGTATTGCCTATTGCAGAATGGGCTAATCTGGGTGAAGGTCCAAAACGGGTTGTGCAACCTGAGTATAATGCCGATGGTACTGAAGTCTGGTTCTCGGTCTGGAGTGGAAAAACTCAGGAATCTGCCATTGTGGTGGTGGATGATAAAACCCGAAAATTGAAAGCTGTCATCAAAGACAAGCGTTTAATTACCCCTACTGGTAAGTTTAATGTGAAAAATACAGTTCACGATATTTACTAGTAAAACATTTTGCTGGTTCGTTCAGCATTGTAAGTTTTGCCCCGTCGTAAGATGGGGTTTTTTTTGTTGCTTTCACCGTCATGCTGGCGAAGGCCAGTATCCATTATTTTGTAGGTTGGGTTAGCAAAGCGTAACCCAACAATAGATTTAAAAACGACATATGGTGTTGGGTTACGCTTTGCTAACCCAACCTACGTAAAACCATGGTTAATCTCATGAAAACCATTTGTAGCCGAGATGTCAATCGAGGGTTATTCCCTTGATTTCGCAAAACATGCTCCATCAAGGCTACAGTTTTAAGCTCAACAATAATGAGCTTCCATTTCCGTCATTCCAATGAAAATGGAATCCATATTGCCAAAAGGTAGAGATTGTTATAGCCTGTCAAAAATTAATCAATAATAAAGAAAAGCATCATGGAGTGTTTATGAAAGAGAAAATATTTAACTTTGTCAAAAGCGCGAATCAGGTTTTGTTTTTTATTGCAGCGTTGTTATTAATCTTTCTTTTTTTGAAAAATATTATAAAGGATTTTTTTAGATACGATTATGAAC
>JAOUOC010000316.1 GCA_029880585.1 Gammaproteobacteria bacterium | reverse complement strand
TCCGTTTCTATTATTTCTTCACCAACAAGTTGGTAATCATATTGCTTCTGTTTGCCATTCTGACTGATAGTGTAAGTCAACGGTGTTGTTAAACCCGCATTTAAATCCTGACGTAATTTAATTAAATGACCAAGTGTGTCGTAAGTATTCATGGCTAAATCAACAGACCATTTGCGTTTGTTTTTATAACCGGTTTCTTTTTTGTTTTTCCAATCGAATTGTTGAGATATTACCTGATCATCTTTGAATGTAACTGATTTGTTTGAATTAAAGAAGAGTGGCAAAAGATTATTCTTCTCAATGGTGAACAAACTGTGTTCCTGATAGTTTAAAGAAACAAACCATTTTTTGATTTTGGTAGATGTATTAAATTGCCATTGAATTTGATTTGTTTTGGAGGTCTGTTGGTCTTTATTTTCAGTTATGGTATCCAGCGTGAGAGATTGGGTTAAGTTTCCAACCTTGTCGTCATCCTGATATATAGTGAATTTGGCAGTGTAAGGTTTAAGAAAAGACCATTCATTTTCAACCTGAAACGTTTCAGCCTGAAGACCAAAAGGGAAGGTCGCTATTAGTAAAAATAGAAGAAATGAAAATTGCTTTTTAAAATCAAATGATTTCTTTGCCGAGCAAAAGTGGTTTGTCGATCTTTTTATTGTCATAATAAATGCCATCTGCCTTTATCCTGATTTTGTCCTGAACTAACAAGTTAACTACAGCAGGATACAATTGATGTTCCAGCTTTTGTACTGCTTTCATGACCTCAGCTTCATCATTTTGAACATTGAGTTTCAGGTGAGCCTGAGCGATTAGCGGTCCACCATCAAGCTCTTCATTTACCAGATGAATACTGGTGCCATGATACTCATCAGCATTTTCAATAGCGCGTCTGTGAGTATGTAAACCCGGGTATTTAGGCAGCAAAGACGGATGAATGTTCAATATTTTATCTTTGAATTGATTTATAAAGTCAGGAGACAGAATTCGCATAAAACCGGCCAATATTATGAAATCAATTGAATGCTTTTTTATTTCTTCAGCCAGAGCTTCGTCAAAGGATTCTCTGCTTTCATAATCGGTGTGTGAAATAACCAGATTTTTGATACCGGCCAGTTTTGCTCTTTCCAAACCATAAGCATCCGCATTATTGCTGAGGACAAGAGCGATTTCAGCTTGCAAGGAATTTTCAGATATTGCATCAATAAAAGACTGAAGATTCGAACCACTGCCAGAGATTAGGATTGCCAGTTTTTTCTTCATTACTAAAACAGCCTAGATAAATGTGACCTGTTGTGAATCTTTGGTTTCCACGATATCACCTAATAACCAGGCATTTTCTCCCAAATCTTGCAAGATATTTAGTGTGCTTTCGGCATCTTCTGGTGAAACAACCAACACCATTCCGATACCACAGTTGAAAGTACGGTACATTTCCATTTGATCAACATTGCCGTTTGATTGAAGCCATTTAAAAATTTCAGGCATATTCCAGCTTGATTGGTTAATCTGAGCACATGCATTTTCGGGTATGACGCGTGGAATATTTTCCAGCAAGCCACCGCCAGTAATGTGAGAAATTGCTTTGACAGAAACCTTGTTGATGAGTTCGAGTATAGATTTAACATATATTCGAGTAGGTTCAAGCAAACATTCCGCGAGTGTCTTATCTGCTTCGAAGTGTTGATGAATATCAGCGTTGGATACCTCGATAATTTTTCGGATCAGAGAGTATCCGTTTGAATGTGGCCCGCTTGATGCCAAAGCGATCAGCTTGTCGCCAACAGATACTTTTGTGCCATCTATGATTTTTGATTTTTCAACAATACCGACGCAAAATCCGGCCAAATCATAATCGTCACCTTCGTACATACCTGGCATTTCAGCAGTTTCACCGCCTATTAGTGAGCAATTTGATTGTTTGCAGCCTTCACCAATACCTGTGACCACATCAACAGCAGTATCAACATCCAGCTTTCCTGTTGCGTAATAATCGAGAAAAAATAAAGGCTCCGCGCCCTGCACAATCAGATCATTAACGCACATTGCAACCAGATCAATACCAACCTTATCGTGTATGCCACTATCTATAGCCAGACGTAACTTTGTGCCAACGCCATCAGTGCCAGACACCAATATTGGCTCCTTATAACCTGTAGGCAAGGCAAACATGGCACCAAATCCACCTAAATTGGAAACAACTTCTTTTCTTTTGGTAGCCTTGGAGACAGACTTTATTTTTTCAACCAATTGATTGCCAGCTTCGATATCGACACCAGCATCCTTGTAGCTTAATGGCTTTTGGTTTTGGGACATTTTACTTCTCACTATTGGAAAATGACTGAAAGGTACAGGTTCAGGTTGAGCATTTTATCATGGCTGAGTTAAAAGGATAAAATGCTTTTATGAATTATGTCTTTAAAATGGTTTTAAATGACACAGAAAATTAACATCCAGACCCTGATCAAGTTTGTAAACCTTGGTAAGAGGATTGTAGTGCATACCTATCATATCCTTGATTTCAAGATTGGCGCTTCGAGACCAGTTTGCTATTTCGCTTGGTTTAATAAACTTTGCGTATTCGTGAGTTCCTTTGGGTAACATTTGCAAAATATATTCAGCACCTACTATAGCCAGTAAAAACGCTTTTGGTGTTCTGTTAATGGTTGAAAAGAATACGTGACCATCTGGCTTAACGAGCCTGGCGCAAGCTGAAATTACAGAACCGGGATCAGGAACATGCTCCATCATCTCCATGCAGGTAACTATATCAAATGAGGCAGGGTGTTTTTTTGCCATTTCCTCAACTGTTATTTGCTGGTAATCAACTTCGCATCCG
>JAOUOC010000315.1 GCA_029880585.1 Gammaproteobacteria bacterium | reverse complement strand
GAAACCATTAAACAAACTGGCAATAATGGCCAAATCATCCTGATGGTCTTGGGCTCCCGGATAATTACCTTTACTCCACTGGGACAAATTTAATGCTGATTTTGCCATAATCGGATACCAGTAATCACTGCCCGCATAATGACCTTCATAGTAACCACCCGGATTATAAATGGTGTCATCATGCACCAGCCCCATGGTATGACCTACTTCATGGGAAACTGCAGCTGCCAACTGAACTGGCGGATAAATGCTACCTGTATCAATATTCTTATATGAAACATAACCTGGATAGTTATCCTTGCTCCAAAACTCACCGCCAGACCAGGCAAATCCCAACCCCGGATCTTCGCCAATCAGTGTAGTTGTGCCCCATTGCTGGTCATTCTCATCGGTTTTTCTTAATGCCTCCAGCCCTGGGTATTTTGTTGTCACGTTGATATTAAAAGGTAAAAAATCTTCAGCAACACTTTTCCATATTATCTGTATTTCCGCTTTTTCCTTGTCAGACAATCCTGCACTTCCATCTGTATTATAAGGCGCAACATAATATGCTGTGGCTTCATCTTCCATAGGCGAAAAAACGTAATAATTACCACCTCTAAATTCAAGATAAATCGTATGATTTGCGCCTGGCAATGAGCTTAATTCAAAGGTTTCATCCAATGGAACAACAGCATCAATGCCGGCACCATCAAATTGATCACGGATATTCAGTGTTGCGCTTGATAAATTTAAATCAAAATCTGGATCTGCTTTAATGGATAATGTGACTGTTTCAGTTCCATCGGCAATCTGGTCATTGAAAGGATTTATAATAACCGGGACTGAAGATATGTCTGGATCAAAGGTAATTGTTCCGTCTGACTTTTTGTAATCCACACCCTCAGTTGCAGTACCAGAAAGCGTATACTGTACAGTCAGTGTATGTGATGTGTCGCCAGTCCTTGAAACTACAAATGTTCCTAAACTTTGTGCCTCTACAGCAAATGGATCTGAGGCGATCACAGAGATGGTATTCAATGCCATTACATTCTCTGTTATCTTATGTCCGTATTTTGTGTAAGTTTATTTTAGGCTAATTTTTATGATTTTTTTGATTTATTCATAATATTTTGATTTGAGATTATTCTTGTATCTCCAATTATTATAATCATAACTGGGGCTTCCACTTCAAATGCTGACTTTCTTGACACCTGCCGCCTTAAATCACAATTTAACATAGCCAAACTATCTCATTTTTTGCATAATACACTATTACCAGAAACAATATGATTTTTTGAGTTTTTCCTCAAAATTTAGCAACTCTCAGGCAAATTAATATATGAAATCAGCAGTACATTCCTGGATAGGATCTGCCATTGAACAACTAATGAATCAAGGTATCTTGCCTGACTCATTAACGCCTAATATTCAGGTTACACATACTAAAGATAAATCTCACGGAGACTTTGCAACAAACATTGCCCTAATGCTGGCAAAACCCGCACAAAAAAATCCACGTGAATTGGCACAACTGATTGTTGAGCAAATGTCTGAACAGACTGAAATTGAAAAACTTGAAATTGCAGGTCCCGGATTTATTAATTTCTTTTTAAGTCAGGCCGCATCAACTCAAATTATCAATACCATTCTCGAACAACAGTCCCAATTTGGCCTTTCAAATATTGGCGAAGGTAAACCGATTCAAATTGAATTCGTATCCGCCAATCCTACCGGGCCTCTACATATTGGTCACGGACGAGGAGCAGTAGTCGGTGACTGTCTCGCAAGACTTTTAGAAGCGACGGGCTGGAAAGTAACCCGTGAATTTTATTACAACGATGCAGGTCAACAGATCAATAATCTGGCATTATCTGTACAAGCTCGCTGCAAAGGCATTTCACCAGATGATGAAGGCTGGCAAGCTGATTGGTATCAGGGAGATTATATCAAGGACGTAGCCAATGATTATTTGCATAAATCAACTGTTGAAGCCGCTGATAAACATGTGACAGCAAAAGGCGATGCCGATGATTTGAATGGGATTCGTGAGTTTGCTGTTGCCTATTTAAGACGTGAGCAAGATCTTGATTTAAAAGCCTTTGATGTCGATTTTGACGTTTATTTTCTTGAATCATCTCTTTACGAAAATGGCGATATTGAAAAAACCGTTGATGCGCTTGTTGCTGGTGGGCACACCTATGAAGACGGCGGTGCACTCTGGTTAAAAACAACGGACTATGGTGATGATAAAGATCGGGTTATGCGTAAAACAGATGGTGGCTATACCTATTTTTTGCCCGATGTCGCTTATCATGTTAACAAATGGAATCGTGGATTTGGTCGAGTAATTAATGAATTTGGTGCCGATCATCATAGTACAGTCAATCGCGTGCGTGCCGGTTTACAGGCCCTTGATATTGGTATTCCAAAAGGTTGGCCTGAAGTTGTTTTACATCAAATGGTCACTGTTATGCGAGGTCAGGAGGAAGTTAAAATCTCCAAACGCGCCGGTAGTTATGTGACTTTAAGAGATATTATCGATGAAGTAGGCCGAGATGCGACTCGATATTTTTTGGCTGCAAGACGTGCTGAATCTCAAATGACCTTTGATTTGGAATTGGCGGCTTCTCAAAGTAATGATAATCCCGTGTATTACGTTCAATATGCACATGCGAGAATTTGTTCTGTATTCCGCCAACTGGAAGAGCAGTCTATTAAGTTTAGTCAATCTGAAGGTTTGGCAAATCTGGATATGTTGGACAAGGACAGTGAGAAAAGTCTGATTAATAGAATTTCCAAGTTTCCTGAATTGATTGTATCTGCTGCTCAAAATCTTGAAACTCATTTGCTTGCACATTAC
>JAOUOC010000066.1 GCA_029880585.1 Gammaproteobacteria bacterium | reverse complement strand
AAGTGTCTGCCCTCAAAAGGGCTGATTTTTTTACAGGGAAATCTGGGCGCAGGAAAAACTACACTTATTGGTTCTGTGATCAAAGCTATGGGGCACAAGGGGTCAACCAAAAGCCCTACCTATACAATTGTGGAGCCCTATCTAATCAATTCTGAGAATCCGCAAAAAATTTATCATTTTGATTTGTATCGTCTGGCCGATCCGGAAGAACTGGAATATATCGGCATTCGGGATTACATTGATGAAGATGCTCTGTGTTTTGTAGAGTGGCCTGACAAAGGCAAGGGTTTTTTACCTTTACCAGATATGATTATTTCTTTAGAGTATCAAAATGAAGCCAGAAAAATTGCTTTGGAAGTAATTACACAAAAATGGTTGTCAGAGTTCAGACAATTGGATAAATTTGACAAACCTTCCGAACAGGCAATAAATTAAGGGTCGAGGAATTGGCAGGAGTATGTAGTATCATGAGAAAAATAATAAAATTGGCAATATTGATCAATAGCATTTTGGTATGTGCTTTTTGTCAAACCGTTTTGGCTGGCAGCGTGGATGGCATTCGTTTCTGGCAAGACCCTGAAAAAACCAGACTGGTTTTTGATACAAGTTCGGAAGTCGATTACAAATTATTTAGCTTGTCCAATCCTGAAAGACTGGTAATTGATATTAAAAGTGCAAAATTAACTGTGGATACAGCCAAGGTTCCGTTACCTCCAAGTCTGGTAAATCGCATTCGCAGTAGCCAACAGGATGACAAGATCAGGATAGTGATTGATTTAAAGCATGCTGTTGATACCAAACATTTTAAATTAAAACCCTTTCAAAACTTCAATCATCGATTAGTAGTCGATATCAGAGACAAAAGTTCAGCTAAAACTGCTACAAAAATTATTAAGAAAGATGCTGACAGCAACAATCGGGATATTATCATTGCGATAGATGCAGGCCATGGCGGTGAAGATCCAGGCGCTTCGGGACCTACGAAAACCAGAGAAAAAAATATTACGTTGGCTGTTGCTAAAAAACTGGCTGAAAAAATCAATGCTGAAAAAGGTATGAAAGCCGTACTCACAAGAACAGCAGATTATTATGTGGATCATCGTAAAAGAACAGATATTGCCAGAGAAAATCAGGCTGATTTATTTATTTCTTTACATGCGGATGCCTTTACAGACAGACGAGTGAGGGGTGCAGGAGTATATATAATTTCTACCGAGGGTGCCAGTTCAGAGATGGGACGTTGGTTGGCGGAAAGTGAAAACCAGTCGGATCTTGCTGGAGGTGTAGAAATCTCAAACAAAGAACCTATGCTAGCTCAGGTGATTTTAGATTTGTCCACGCACTATTCAGTTGGTGCCAGTATTAATGCAGCTAATAGTGTTTATAAAGAATTAAAAAATACTGTACCAAAAATGCATGGTAAATCCGTACAAAGAGCTGGATTTCTTGTTTTAAAAATGCCAGATATTCCAGGCATGTTAGTAGAGATGGCATTTATTTCCAATCCAACGGAAGAAAAACGACTGAAATCATCCAAGGAACAGACCAAAATTGCCAATGCCGTTTTTAAGGGTGTAAAAAGCTATTTTTTGAATCATCCACCGGATAATTCATACTACGCCAGTTTGGCAAAAAGCAGGTCTTACAAGGTTAAAAAGGGAGATACCTTGTCAGACATTGCCAGCACTTATGGTGTCTCGGTTAAACAGCTTAAAACACATAATAATTTAAAGTCCAATGGCTTGAGAATTGGACAGACATTGATAATTCCCAAGGCATGACCCTTGTCAAGCATTCAACGTATACATCTTCTTGAACAGCAACTGGCCAATCAAATTGCAGCAGGTGAAGTGGTCGAAAGACCCGCATCTGTTATCAAGGAATTGATAGAAAACAGTCTTGATTCCGGTGCAAGCAACATTCTGGTGGAAGTCTCTCGTGGTGGTATCAGGCAGATGCGAGTGAGTGATAATGGTAGTGGGATAGTAAAAGATGATCTGAGCCTTGCGCTTACACGGCACGCGACCAGCAAAATAATAGAACTCAGCGATTTGGAAGCAATTGGTACATTAGGTTTCAGAGGAGAAGCACTTGCCAGTATCAGCTCAGTTTCAAGACTGGTGCTAACTTCCAGAATTGCCGGTCAGCCTCACGCTTGGCAAGCCATTTGCGAAGGTCGAGATATGCAGGTCAGTGTTCAGCCAGCAGCATCACCTGTGGGTACAAGTGTTGAAGTGAATGATTTATTTTATAACACACCAGCAAGGCAAAAATTTCTCAAGGCAGAAAAGACAGAATTTACCCATATCGAAAATGTTTTTATAGCCCATGCGCTGGCTAATCTTTCGGTTGAAATGATATTAAAACACAATGGCAGGGTCGTACGAAAAATCCCGGCTGTAGTTTCATCGATCGATTCGAATACTGAAGAAACAAAATTGTTAAAGCGGCTGGCGGCTTGTTGTGGAAAGAAGTTTGCCGATCATGCAATCAGGTTTGATTGTGAACATGAATTGGCGAATATTTATGGCTGGGTAAGTCATCCTGACTTTCATCGGAGTGAGTCAGATATTCAATACATTTTTGTCAACGGCAGACCGGTTAAGGATAAAACTTTAAGTCATGCGATCAGGCAGGTTTATGACCCAAGATTGCCATCGGGACGAATGTCAGCATTTGTTATTTTTCTCACAATTGATTTGAGTAAAGTTGATGTGAATGTGCATCCTACTAAACATGAAGTGCGCTTTGAGCAGCAACGATTGATCCACGATTTGTTGGTAAAAAGCCTTGATGAGGCTTTGTCATCAGAAATTCCTTCATTATTTGATGGTGTTAATCACGAGAGAGAAAATCAATCATCGAATGATTATATTTCGAATAGCTACCCTTCAAGTAACTATCATTCCAGGGGATACGGTAAGAGCAGAGAAATTGCGGAAAATTATTTCAGTCAATATAACCAGGATCAAATATCAGCATCTTCAGCTTCTAATGTTTATACAAGACATAATGGTGATGTTCAACTGGTTCATGTAACCGGGAATTTTTGGCTGTATAAAAGGAATAAATTGCCCTTGTTAATTGATGAAAAATTAATATTGAAATATTTTCTTGATCAAGTTGTAAAAAACAATAAAATTGTCGAAAGTAAGGGCTTGTTATTTCCGGCTAAAATATGTCTTAATGAATCTGTTGTTGAACTGGCAAATGTGCACCAGAGGATGACAGCTTTGGGTTTTGAATATAAAGCTGACAAGCACCAGACTGATAGTCAGGTTTCGATGATTATCAATAAGGTGCCCTTGTGGTTGTGTCATGAGCAAACCGATAGTATTTTGGAAATGTTTAAGCTATGGTTTCAAACAGAAAATATGGACAGTGACAGATTGATTGAAAGTATTACAGATAGTTTTGAAGTTGTGTCTGCTGACATGTTGTTGGCAGTTTTGGATGTTTTGAATGGCGATGAGGTTAACTCGTCAGGTTGTTGTCAGTTATCAAGTGGATTGTTAAAAAATATTTATGAGCTCAAATTCTAATAGTGCACCCGTTGTTTTTCTGATGGGGCCAACAGCCAGTGGAAAGACAGATTTATCGATAGAGTTATATCGTACCGGACTATTTGAAATTATCAGTGTTGATTCTGCCATGATATACAAAGGTATGGACATCGGCACAGCCAAACCAGGCCAGGATGAATTATCCCAAACCCCGCATCATTTGATTGATATATTAGATCCTTGTGAAGCTTATTCTGCTTCTCAATTTAGTGAAGATGCAAGAAAGCTTATCGAAAGCATTACCCAATCAGGTAAAACGCCATTGCTGGTTGGTGGAACCATGTTGTATTTTAAGACGTTAAGAGATGGAATTGCGGACTTGCCCGAAGCAGATGTAAAGGTGAGAAAGAAATTAAAAGATCAACTGGATGATGATGGTATAGGAAATATGCACAAAAGGCTTGCAGAGGTTGATCCTGTTGCAGCAAAAAGATTACATCATAATGACACACAAAGAATTATGAGAGCTTTGGAAGTTTTTCATTCCACTGGTAAGCCATTATCTTTGTATCATCAGGAGCAATCTTTGGAGGCATTACATAATCCCGTTTTGTCGATTGCGCTCGCACCTGAAGACAGAACAAGGTTACATCAAAAAATTGCACAGCGATTCGATAAGATGATTGATAATGGTTTTCTCGATGAAGTGTCAGAGCTCTACTATCGAGACGATTTGAGTCTTGAATGCCCATCAATGAAATCGGTTGGCTATCGCCAATTATGGCAGTATCTGGATGGTGATTTTACCCTTGAAGATGCTATTGAAAAATCAATTATTGCCACCCGCCAATTAGCCAAAAGGCAGTACACCTGGTTGAGAAGCTGGGAAGATGTTCACTGGTACGATTCCTATGTTAAAGATCAGCGACAGGCAGCGTTTGATAAAATAGTTGATTATGTCAGCAACAGATAAAGTTGGAGTCAGTTGGCACTTGTAGTGATACAATTTGCACATATCTCATATATTGATACAGTTTTTTTATCAATATAAATAAAATTTTTAGCAGATGCATTGGAATAATGCTAAAATTGGTCTTAGGTAACAGTTGTATTTTTGATGTGATAAGTTTTGCTGTTGTTCTTCGATTTGCCAGATTTTATTGAATAAATTTCTTAATCAGATCGGATTTTCAATTTAAATTGGTCTAAAAACTGACCGCAATTGAATCAGAACAGGAATTGAAAACGAATTGTTGTCATCAATATAACTCAGGAGTATCTGTTACTGAATTGTACAAGGATTGTTTTTGAAAAGTATTGCTATCAGTCTGCAGGCTTTACAAGAACGCTTAACAATTAAATGGTTATTGAGACTATTCTATATGCTGTTATATAGTCGTTAGGTCTCACGATATAAAAAATAACAAGGAGACAATTATGTCTAAAGGGCAAACTTTACAAGACCCTTATTTAAATGCGCTTCGTAAGGAGCGAGTTCCTGTTTCGATATTTCTGGTAAACGGTATAAAACTGCAAGGTCAAATTGAATCTTTTGATCAGTTTGTTGTTTTGCTAAAAAATACTGTTAGTCAAATGGTTTATAAACACGCCATTTCTACCGTTGTGCCAAGCAGGAATGTCAAGTTGTCACACGATGATCAAGATCATGGTGTTGATAGCATTGGTAATTTCTAGGAATACAGAAAACTAATAAAAATTGCAATTGGTCTTATTATCATAGCAAATTAGTTTAGGTCTGAACGGAATCAATACAGAGCCACTTTTTATATAGTGGTTCTGTACTCCCTCTTTTTTTCAAATATTATCATTCATGTCCCCTTACGTTTTACAATTGTGATAGTTAACAAATTATTTCTGGTTGTAGTAGAATATCATTGCTTTGTTGCTCATTTTCCGAGTATTCATTTTAATTCCATAGAGAGTTTATTCATTTGTTTGAAAGGCATGCTGGCGGTGAAAATGCCGTTCTGGTTCACATAGACTTACCTGATATACAAAACCGGGAAGACAAGGATGAGTTTGTCGAGCTGGCTGTGTCTGCAGGGCTTGAAATAAAGGCTATTGTCGGGGGTAGTCGTAAACTTCCCGAGCCAAGATATTTTATTGGTACTGGGAAGGCAGATGAAATTGCTCAACTGGTAGAGGAACATCAGGCAGATGTGGTGTTGTTTAATCACAGGTTATCTCCTGCTCAGGAAAGAAATATCGAGCGACTGGTTAAATGCCGTGTTATTGACAGAACAGGCCTGATTCTTGATATTTTTGCCCAGCGCGCACAAACCCATGAAGGTAAATTACAAGTCGAATTGGCACAGCTTAATCATCTTTCAACTCGTCTTGTAAGAGGCTGGACTCACCTTGAAAGACAAAAAGGTGGTATCGGGTTGCGAGGACCAGGTGAAACCCAGTTAGAAACAGACCGTCGTTTATTGCGTGAAAGAGTCAAGACCATTGAAAAGCGTCTTGAGAAAGTGGAAAAACAACGGGAGCAAGGCAGACGATCACGAAAACGCGGCCAATTGTCAACGGTCGCAATTGTTGGTTATACCAATGCTGGCAAATCTACATTGTTCAATCTAATGACAGATTCAAAGGTGTATGCTGCTGACCAGCTGTTTGCTACGCTGGATCCGACATTACGAAAAATTGAATTGGGAGATGGGCAGTCAGTTATTCTCTCAGATACGGTTGGTTTTATCAGGCATTTGCCACACGATCTGGTTGCAGCCTTCAAAGCAACTCTGCAGGAAAGTCGTCAGGCTGACATTTTGTTACATATCATAGATGCATCTGACGACAGAAAAGACGACAATATAGAACAGGTTAATCAGGTACTTGCCGAAATTGGTGCCGACCATATCAAGACCATAGCGGTTTACAATAAAATAGACCGACTTGAGCAGGTTTCTGCCAAATACAATATTGGGCTCGATGGTAATCCTGATGAGGTTTGGTGTTCGGCTGTTACCGGTGAAGGAATAGAGTTAATCAAGCAAAGCATTGCCAATCATTTGGCAGTGGATTGGTTGAATGTAACCGTCAGATTGACAAACAGGGATTATGATTTGCGTAGCGAGTTGTACAATCTCAAGGCGGTTGAAAAAGAAGTCAGTCAGGATGATGCCAGTATTTTGTTGGATATAAGAATTAATCAGGCGGACTGGCAGCGATTATTAAGAAAGTCTGATGGCAGGCTTGAAAAAGCAGCAGTTGCTACCATTTAATAAGTTATTGTAAACGGTTTAAAGGCGCCATCTTATTTGCATCTTGTTGGTGAGCCAAATAGAATAGAGAAAGTTTAATCATTTAATAGTAATTACAGTGGAGATTAACATGGCTTGGAATGAACCAGGTAATAGTAATAATGACCAGGATCCCTGGGGAAGGGATAAAAAGCACAGTGGTCCACCGGATTTGGAAGATATTTTCAAAAAGTTTTTTGGTGGCGGCAAGAAAGGTGGGAGTTCAGATCACACGGGAAACAAGGGTTTTATATTCACTGGCATAATTGTATTAGCCGTAATTTGGGCTTTAAGTGGTTTTTATACAGTTGATGAAAAACAAGATGGAATTGTTTTACAGTTTGGTCAATATAACAGGACTGTTGGTGCTGGTTGGGGTTGGGTACCAAGAGGTATAGAAAAAGTTATCAAAGTTGATGTTAATCAGCTCCACCAAAAACGCGTAGCTGACATTATGTTAACTAAAGATACCAACATGATCCATGTAGAACTAGGTATTCAATATCGGATTATTGATGCCAGAACCTACCTGTTTAATTTGACTTCACCCGATGAAGTTGTCAGACAAGCTGGAGAGGCTGCTTTACGTAAGGTAATAGGCGATTCATTAGTTGATGATGTTTTGACAAATAAAAAAGAAGTAATTCGTAGTCAAACTGAAAGTGAATTGATCAAAATTTTAGCCGATTATGATATGGGTATTTCTATCTCAACTGTGACGCTTGAGGATGCCAGTCCACCTAAAGCAGTAACAGATTCATTTAATGAAGTGAATAGAGCTAGAGAAGATGCTGATAGAAAAGTTCAGGAAGCTAACAGTTACCACAACCGTGAAGTGCCATTGGCTGAAGCAATTCGAGAACAGAGAATTAATCAGGCACTTGGTTATAAGGCTCAGGTTATAGCAAAAGCAAGAGGTGAAATAGCCCGTTTTGAACAACTTTTGCCTCAATATAGAGTTGCAAAAGAAGTAACCAGACAACGTCTGTATATAGAAACAGTGGAAGAAGTGATGTCAAATTCCAGTAAAGTTATGGTTGATGTGGATGGTAGTAGCAATATGTTGTATGTACCGCTGCAAGAAATAATGAACAAACATAAACTTAATAAGGGAGCAGAGCAAAATGTCAAATAAGAGTTTAATAGGATTGTTGCTGACTATAATTGTCCTTGCTATTGTGAATTCATCTATTTTTGTTTTAACAGAAGGAACACGCGGCTTGGTAAGACACTTTGGTAAAGTAGAGCGTGACGCAAATGATAAACCTGTCATTTATGCACCAGGCATTCATTTTAAAATTCCTATTGCTGATAACGTGATAGTAATGGATGTCAGAATGCAAACGCTTGATGGAGAGCCAAATGTATTTACAACAGTTGATAAAGAGTTTTTAGAAGTTAATACCTATGTTCAATGGAAAGTAACAGACTTTTCCCAATTTTATTTGAGTACAAATGGTCAATTTAGAGTGGCTGGCGATCTGCTTGAAAGATTAGTTGATAATGGTTTGCGAGACCAGTTTGGTCAAAGAACATTAAAAGAAGCTATATCTGAACAGCGAGAAGAGTTGATGCATGATATTAAATCTGAGGTTAATTTAAAAACACCAAAATATGGTATAGAAGTCATTGATATCAGAGTTAAAAAAATAAATTATCCTAGCGAAGTTGCTTCAAAAGTTTATGAGCGTATGAAGTCAGAACGTGTTGCAACCTCGACAAAAATAAAAACAGAAGGAGAAAAGAAGGGTAATATCATTAAGTCAGAAGCAGATAAAAAAGTACAGGAAATTTTATCTGAAGGCGACCAAAGAGCTAGAACGATCAAAGGTCAAGCTGACGCTGAAGCAGCAAAAATCTATGCTGATACTTACAATAAGGATCCTGAGTTCTATGCATTTTTAAGAAGTCTGGATGCATATAAAGCTTCGTTCAACAGTAAGGATGATATTATAGTTATTAAGCCTGATAGTGATTTCTTTAAATATTTTAAAGATTCAAAGGGCAAAAAATAAACTTATATGAAGTTTACCAGAGCCGGCCTTATGCCGGCTTTTTCATTCTGAATGACATAAAAGTTAGATGATTAAAGGTGAATCTATGGAATTATTAGTTGCAGCATTAGGATTAATGTTAATCATTGAGGGTTTAATTCCTTTGTTAATGCCTAAGAAATGGAAAAAAATTGTACTGTCTTTATTGCAATTACCGGATGACAAGTTGCAAATTATCGGTGGTGTATTTTTTGCCACCGGATGTACTTTATTTCTGTTAGCTTCCTAGAGAGTTGCAGAGAAAAGGACAGTAAAATCATTAAAAAATCATAAAAAAATGCAGTATTTTGTTTCTGATAAGAGTAAAATACGCGGCTTCTATTTAAAAAATATATTGAATCATGTCAAACACCAAAACCGCTAAAAATGTTGTTGTGTTAGGAACCCAATGGGGTGACGAAGGGAAAGGTAAAATTGTCGATCTGTTGACCGACCGTGTTGCCGCAGTTGTTCGTTTTCAGGGCGGACATAATGCCGGCCACACACTTGTAATAGACGGCAAGAAAACTGTTTTGCACCTTATTCCATCAGGAATTTTGCGCGCAGATGTTAAATGTTACATCGGTAATGGTGTTGTACTTTGTCCTGAAGCCTTGCTAAAAGAAATTCAAATGCTGGAAGCCAGCGACGTACCAGTCAGAGAAAGATTAAGAGTGAGCGCTGCCTGTACTTTAATTTTACCTTATCACACAGCCCTTGATCAGGCTCGTGAAGCCGCCAAAACTGGCGACAAAAAAATTGGTACAACCGGACGTGGGATTGGTCCTGCTTATGAAGACAAGGTGGCTCGCAGAGGCTTGAGAGTAGACGATCTTTTTTATCCCGAGCGTTTAAAAGAAAAACTGACCGAAGTATTGGAATATCACAATTTTGTACTGACCAATTATTATCAACAACCTGCTATTGATGTTGAAGCAGTATATCAAAGCTGCCAGCAGTACGCTGAATTGTTAAAGCCTTTGGTTGATGATGTACCAGACAGTTTGCATCAACTTAGAAGCAACAACCAGTCAATCCTTTTTGAAGGTGCTCAAGGTACTTTGCTGGATATTGATCATGGTACTTTCCCTTATGTTACTTCATCAAATACAACAGCTGGTGGTACAGCAACAGGTTCCGGTTTTGGTCCCTTGTATCTGGATTATGTATTAGGCATTACCAAAGCATACACGACTCGTGTTGGTGGTGGTCCATTTCCAACAGAACTGTTTGATGACGTTGGCAAGCATTTGGGTGAAAAAGGTCATGAGTTTGGTGCCACAACAGGTCGGCCAAGACGATGTGGCTGGTTTGATGCCGTGGCAATCAAACGCGCCATTCAGGTGAATAGTGTGACAGGAATCTGTTTGACCAAGCTGGATGTTTTGGATGGTCTGGAAACTGTCAAAATATGTATTCAATATGATTGTCCTGAAAAAGGAAAGTTGAGCACCACGCCTGTTGGTGCGGAAGGTTTTGAGCGAGTTAAGCCTGTTTATCTTGATATGCCTGGCTGGAGTGAATCTACTTTTGGCGTAACAGGTTGGGATGATTTACCTGAAAATGCCAGAAACTATATTAACAAACTGGAAGAGTTGGTTGGCGTTCCAATTGATATCGTTTCTACAGGCCCCGATCGGGTTGAAACTATCATCAGGCGCGACCCTTTTAGTGTTTAAGAGTCGATAGTTAATAGTTAATAGTTAATAGTTAATAGTTGATAGTTAATAGATTAACCTTTTCCTAGCTCCTAGCTCCTAGCTCCTAGCTCCTAGCTCCTAGCTCCTAGCTCCTA
>JAOUOC010000314.1 GCA_029880585.1 Gammaproteobacteria bacterium | reverse complement strand
GCCAAATTTTTCCTCGTCCCATTTCATTGCCGCTTTAAGGCTTTGCATGGCAAATTCACATTGATCCAGTTTTCCCTTGTCTACATAAAGTTTGAGATCAACATTTCGTCCTGAACAGGTGGTGAATGTATCATCGAGACAATCCAGATCGCCTGCAACCAGTGCAAACAGGTAGGACGGTTTGGGAAAAGGGTCATGCCACTCGGTAAAATGTCGGCCATTGGTCAGCTCGCCAGAACCTGTCGGATTGCCATTCGATAACAATAATGGATAAGCCTTTTTATCGGCCTCAATTCTCACCGTAAATTCTGACATGATGTCGGGTCGGTCAGGATAATAAGTGATCTTTCTGAAACCTTCCGCTTCACATTGGGTACAAAATTTACCCGCAGAAGTGTAGAGCCCTTCGAGAGAAGTATTTTTATGTGGTAAAATTTTGACCTGTATTTTTAGAGTGAAACTTGACTCAGTCGGTAAAAATTCAAGGTATTCTTCAGTTGTGTGATATTCATTCGGATTCAATACGCGATCATTAATGGCTATTTCCAGCAATTCCAGTTCAACGCCATCCAGCTGAATAGGCAGGATAGTTTCTGATGTATTTTCAGAATTCTTTACAAAGTACAGCTCGCTCGTAACCAGAGTATATTGTTCAAACAATTGAAACTTCAGTTTTGTTTGTGTAATCAAGAATTGGCTGGGTTGGTAATCTTTACGATACTTAATTTGAGCTTCTGCCTGTTTCATCATGGTAAAATTTGGATCCGAGAGTAGTTTAACTGGTTTATATGAATTATTATCTTATAAAAGGCAAAATACAATGAATCTATTAAACTTTGTCCGCTATTAGCGCTTTTAAGGACTGTAATAATGATAATATTTTTTCTGGTCGTACCAGAGAAGATCTTTAAATGTCGCTAAAAATCGTTTAACTGTATTGAAATGTAGGTAAATATAATCGTTGAAAAATAATTATTACTATACAATTCAATCGTAAACCCTTATGATCCACCACCATAAAACTGTGATGATATTGTCGCTTTGTTTGATATGTCATTACATTCAACATTTTCATTTCCGGTCACGGTACTAGCCATACAATTTGAGTATATACTGTCAAGGTAAATATTTAATAGATGGATAGTGTCTACAAAGAGGAGAAAGATATTTTGAACACAGTAGCTCAGTTCGAAGTGAAGTACCTCCAATATATGAATGCCGCTGGTGAGTTTATCAATAAAGATAACATCCCGGCGTTGGCTGAAGATATTGATAAACTCAAAAAATTATATCGAGATATGTGGCAAATTCGTATACTCGACCAAAAAGCCTACGCCCTGCAAAGAACAGGCAAAATGGGGACTTATCCAGCTGCCACTGGTCAGGAAGCAATAGGTGTTGGTTTTGGTTCAGTAATGACCAAAGAAGACGTTCTGGTTCCTTATTATCGAGGCCAGGGTTCCATGATTCAGCATGGCATATTAATGGAAGAAATTCTTCTGTATTGGGGTGGCGATGAAAGAGGCAGCAACTTTAAAAATGCCAAAGAGGATTTTCCAATAGCCGTTCCAATTGCCACACAATCGTTACATGCAACAGGTGTTGCAATGGCAATTAAATTACGTAAACAAAACAGAGCCGTCTTTACCGAAATTGGTGAAGGAGGTACATCTCAAGGTGACTTTTACGAGGCTCTGAATCTGGCAGGTGTATGGAATTTGGGCGTGGTGTTTGTGATCAACAATAACCAATGGGCTATTTCTGTTCCCAGTGAAATACAGACCAATTGTGAAACTTATGCTCAAAAAGCTATAGCAGCAGGTATCGACTGTATTCAGGTTGATGGTAATGATATTTTTGCAGTAATTGATGCAACAGAGAAGGCAGCTGAAAAAGCCCGAAATGGCGGTGGTTCAACTGTGATTGAATGTATCAGTTTGAGATTGTGTGATCATACCACTGCTGATGATGCTTCACGTTACAGACCGGAAGGTGAGTTGGATGAGGGTTGGAAAAATGAACCTCTGGCTCGCCTGAGAAAATATCTGGAAAGTAAAAATGCCTGGTCAGAAAGTGATGAAGAAACCATGCAGGCAGAACTGGCAAAAGAAGTTCAGGAAGCGGTTGATACTTATGTTAATACACCGGTGGATAAGCCTGAGGCCATGTTTGATAATTTGTATGCAGAACTACCTGAAAGAACGCTCGCGCAACGAGAGTTGGCAATCGCACGAGGAGCAAAATAATGGCAGCAATTACTTTAATCGAAGCAGTAAACAAGGCACTTGCCTATGAGATGAATGTCGATAAGGAAGTGGTTGTTTTTGGTGAGGATGTTGGCATTAATGGCGGTGTATTCAGAGCAACTGATGGACTGCAAGCCAAATTTGGCGAAGACCGCGTAATAGACACACCTTTGGCCGAAGCTATGATTGCCGGACTGGCTGTTGGTATGGCTGCACAAGGCATGAAACCGATAGCTGAAATTCAGTTTATGGGATTTATTTTCCCTGCGGTTGACCACATCATTTCTCACTGCGCCAGAACCAGAAACAGAACCAGAGGTCGTTTGAATTTGCCGATGGTGATTCGCGCACCATTTGGTGGTGGTATTCATGCGCCAGAGCATCATTCTGAAAGTACAGAAGCTATTTTTGCTCATGTTCCAGGACTTAAAGTAGTTATTCCATCCAATCCATCCAGAGCCTACGGTTTGATGTTGGCGGCCATACGTGATCCGGATCCGGTATTATTTCTGGAGCCCAAACGAGTTTATCGTATTGAAAAACATGAAATTGAAGATAATGGTGAAGAATATCCATTAGGTGTTTGCTTTGTTGATAGAGAAGGCGCCGATATAACCCTGATCAGCTG
>JAOUOC010000313.1 GCA_029880585.1 Gammaproteobacteria bacterium | reverse complement strand
TAAATTTGTCCCAGTGGAGTAAAGGTAATTATCCGGGAGCCAAAGACCATCAGGATGATTTGGCCATTATTGCCAGTGTGTTTAATGGTTTCGGATATAAAGCCGATGACCATTCAGATCAGTCAAGACAGGCCACGGATTTGGTCGTGATCGATGATGGATATGGTACTTTGAAGGGAGAAGGAATTATTGAGCGTAATACTGATGTTGACTGGTTTGGGTTCGAATTTACAGGCGGTAAAGTTGTAATAAGCATTTCACCCTCAAAACTTTCGCCAAATCTTGATATTGGCGCAGAGCTCTATGATAGTAATCTAATTTTGATTGCAAATGGCGATCAGCTGGACAAGCTGGATGCAAATTTTAATAACAACCTTGCCACTGGCAAATATTATTTAAAAGTCGATGGTGTTGGTAACAGAACTTTATCTGATGGATATGATGATTATGGCAGTATGGGAGAGTATAGCGTTACCATTAATCAGGGTAATCTGGCGCTTTACGATTATAATAATGACAGCAAGGTTATTAACCCACCAAGCCAAATAGATAATTTTAATGAAGTTAAATTGGCATCATTAGAACCGGTAAATTTGAAATCAATCATCATTCAGGGTGAGCAATTACTTTCCTCTTACTGGCCTTCGCCGGGGGATGTTGTTGAAAATAATCTATACATAGAAAATAATCTATACATAGAAAATAATCAGGAAATAGATTCAATTGAAACCGTTGAGCAAACTGTAACCGGAAGTCAAAACATGGCAATAAATACAAGTCTTGTCGAAGGCGCGTCTTCTATATTGGCAGCTTTATTGTTCGTATATTTAGTCAATAAGTTCAAAAGCTGATATTGTCATTATAAAATCTTTAATATAGACGTTCGTTTTGCTAGTGATAATTTTTCACAATATTGGGCTTATTCAGAAGTCATTGATATTTATGCTGTCTTGGATTGTATCGATGGAAAACTTGCTGGAATTAAGGTCGTCTATGACCGACCCTAAAACCACTTATTCCGAACAAGACTCAACTGGTTTATAGTCTCCAGCATTTTCGGAGATATAACATTCATCCAACAAAGAGCAATAGCAAACTCTAACCTTTGTGTAGAACCTTGCATTATCAAGAGCATTCCAAAAATTGGCATATTCTGTATCAATAGGAAAAATGAGCATATCGTAATCTGACTGTCCAGGCAGTATGAAATTTGAGATAGGGTTAGTACCAAAACCTTTTGCCTCGGCCAAAGGTTTACCTTGCGCTATCATTTCAGCCAATCGTTTATGGTATTGTTGATATTCTTGCACCTCATTTTCACAACAAGTTTTTATATATTTAGAGAGGGAGGTTGATTCGATATTGTTGTAGATAAAAGTGACTTTTTTTACTACTGCTGGCCCCATTCCTGCGTTTTTAAGTTTAAAGACTAACTTATGTTCATCCTTTTCGACATTATGATGCTCAAACTGAAGCAAAGGTAAAGTCATGGCCTTAACTTGTTTATGAGCTGCATTGGCTTGTAAATAGGTGGCGTAAAAAGAAGCGACCGAGATTAAAATGGCACAGAGTGCAATGATTAAATTTAAGTTTTGAAGAGAAAATGATTTTTTATTGTTGGGCATATCCATTATTCCTTATTATAAGATTATTTTATAACGAATTATGCCGTGGAATGGGGGGGATGTATAGAGGGGGAATATACAGCCATTCAAATTAGACTGTCAGCAATTATTATTGCTTACTTTTTGTTACTCAAATCGATTGAAAAGTATTTATTTTTTTTTGTAAAGACCAGAAGATTGTCATCTTTAAAATAAGAGAATTTTGTATAAATGCGGTTTTTTTCCGTTATGGGGGTTTCAAATATTACTTTACCCTTTTTAATATCTGCAACCAGAAGTTTTACACCTACTTCTCTTCCATCTTTTATTATAGATATTAAGTCAACATAAACTTTCGCATCTGGAAATACTGTCGATACGGCATCTCCAGTAGCACCATAACTATCAATATCTACGATATATTCTCTATCGCCAGAGATAGTATCGACTTGTTCAATACCCCAGGGGTTTTCATCTCCTGCGTAAAAACAGTATATTTCTTCTTTCGAAGCCACACCGACCAATTCGCAATGTTCATTATATATTTGAGTAGAATGTTCGTTATCAAACATAAAGACTAACAATTTCATTTCAACTTTTTTAGTATAAAATAACGAAGTCTTGCTGCAATGCATACCGTAAAAGTGGCCATCAAAAGAGGCTAATTTTTTTAACCCTTCAGAACTAAACTTGTAGATCTCATAAACTTTGTTTTTTGTCTGCTCGTTGACATTAAGAATATATAGGTTTTTGTCTACGATACACATACCAGTGAAGTTATAGTTGCCTTCTGTTTTGTTGATTGTATTTATTTTCTTTATTTCATTAATTTTAAAATTATGGGTTTTTAGCAAGTACTCATCATTAGTTTCTATTAATAAAAGCAGATTTCCTTGATTCGTAAAATCAATCGATTTTATTTGTCCGGAGTCAATTACATATTCTGTAAATGAAGCGGATATGCCACTTCCTGAAGCCATTGAAGGAGCAATGATGAAAAAGATTGTGAGTATGATTTTTTTCATTTTTTTAATATTTAGGATTAAAATCAAAAAAGCATAACTATGTAAAATATAGCACGCTATTTGATGACAAAATCACGATCAAGGCGCCAATCTGTCAATTTTCCAATCTGAGTTATCTTGGGTATAAGCAAACCTGTCATGCAAACGATGGCTACCACCTTGCCAGAATTCAAAAGCAGTTGGAGTAATTCGATAGCCACCCCAAAAATCGGGTAAGGGAATTTTGCCTGCTTTGAATTTTTCTTTCATTTGCTCAAAT
>JAOUOC010000065.1 GCA_029880585.1 Gammaproteobacteria bacterium | reverse complement strand
ACCTCTTACAAATAATTGAACGCCTAATACAGATTCAAGATTTCTGATTTGCTGGCTTACAGCAGCTTCAGTAACAAATAACTTTTCAGCAGCTTTTTTAAAGCTGCCTAATTTTGCCGCCTGATAAAAATATCGAATACTGTTTAGTGGAATTGGATAATTTGGATTCATTTATTTATCTCCGCTCTCACGACTCACTTAAGCTTAGCTTAACTGCATCAAAAATTATATCGTTTGTTGAATGTAAAAATAAAAAATATCATACAACTCTAACGCAAGCATACAGGCAACTTGCAGATTTTAAATAACCACCATGAAAGGAGAGCAAAAGAATGTACCACATTACACTTAAGATTATATTTGTTTTGATATTAATATCAAGCCAGAATATTTATGCCGGGAATAATGAATTGGAAAGGAGTTACTCTTTTAACAAAGCCAACACAAAGCTCTGTCATTATGCAAAAAACAATCAATTACTAAAATTTCGCAGAACCTTAAGGCAAGCAAGATATCACATTAAAGCTATCTACCCTGCTATTGATTGTGATGGAAAAACATTGACTGATATAGCAATAAATAATCAATCAACAAACATCATTAAATATCTTGATAAGTATTCTCTGCTTGATATTGATGTAATGGAAAACGCAGAACCCTTAAAAGTTGCCGCAAAGAGCAATAAACTTTGAAGTTGTTAGTCTTTAGGGAAGCGTTGCTTCCCTTTTTTCATCCTATTTTTCTTCGTCTTGAATTTTGCTTTTATTTTTAGCTTTCGAAATTGATTCGGCAAGATCGTTAATCTGCTTCTGACAGGCTTCACGCTTTTTTTTGTCTTTTGGGCAAGGGTCTTTATCATCTTCATCAGAAAAAGCATCTCTGACAATCATTATTGCTCCGGTTACTGGTTCAGCGAATTCCCTATCGGACTCCATCCATGAGGAGCAGCTGGTTGTGGATAGCAAACTTATAAAAACACATATAAATTTTAATTTATCTAGCATTGAGCTTCTCCAGTTATAACCTGCGAGTATTATTCAACTTATCTACAATTTTATCAAACCCTCTTTCTTTTGCCACCATTTGAGCTGTTAATCCGTTTTTAAATTCAGTTTTTAAATTATTCGTTGAATCCATTATTACCGATACTGTTTCCTCTTCTGCAACAAATAATGCCCATAAAAATACAGTCCCATCAAATTCATCATCTGTTTGTTTATTTGGATCAGCGCCAAGCTGAATCAGATTTAATATAGATTTAAGGTTGTTATCTTCTATTGCATATATAAGTGCATTTTTGCCTTGGTCATCAATAACATCTATATCGACACGATCAACAACAAGTTCACCAAGAATCTTATTGAGTTTAGGATATTGGCTAAATCGGTATATACGCTTAGACCAATCAAGATCGAGAATTACACCTCTTTTGTAACTATCATCTCTTTCTTCTTTTGATAACTTTTTATATGTAGAGCGAGCTATAAGAGTATCTGCATAGATCCGTTTTACACTGGTTTTATTACCACACCCTTCGAATCCACTTTGCGCTAATTGATTAGCTTCATTTACATCACCAACCAATCGCAATTTAAACTCAGCCCACCGAGATAGATAACACTGATTTTCTTTAAACTTGGTTATTTTTTCATCATATAATTTATCTGCAATCACAAAGTCTTTATTATTTTCTGCATTCATGATAAGTCGGTCATAAGCTGCAGTAATAGGTCTGTCGCGACGGTCATAAAACCTGTCATGTTCTACGACCTTTCTAAGTAATGCTTCACTTTGATTTAACTTTTCCTGTTTTAGATACATATCGGCTAAATTAACATAAAGCCATAAATTGTCAGTACCTAACTGTTCAGCTTTATCAAAATCTATCTTAGCTTTATTGAATAAGCCTTTAAGCGTATAAACATGACCTCTGAGAATATATATATTCGCATCATCATTATTAATATCTAATGCAAGATTTAAGACTTCCAGAGCTTTGTTATATCCTGAACTATTTGAATTCTTTATTATGTAATATCTGGACAATTCTATGTAAGCATCTACATCATCAGGGTTTTTAGATAAAATCGAATCCAAAATTGATTTTGCAGATTTTAGTTGCCTGTTATCTATCCTATGAGCAGCGTCTTCAACTGTTAAGATTTTATTTTCTATTGTGTTTAAAGGTTTCCAGATAATTTTATTATTAAATTTCTTTTTAAAATACTCATTATTATCAAAATATTCATTAACTAAATGAGTTTTGAATTTGCTAACTGGCATCATTAAAACTTCAATATAATCTGCCTCACATCTAATGCTGTGGTCACATGGATTTCTCATACTTATTGTTTGTTTATGTGTACCTACAAATGCAAATGTAGCAGTTATTACATTGATATCTTTTTCGATTAATTTTTCATCACTGTAGTGCGGTTTAATCAAGAGTTTAGCTTGTTGACCATATTCACCATTGTAAGTAAATTTAGCAACAATCGTATTGCTCGTGTCTTTGATACTTAATATTTCAAAATCATTTTGCGCATCAATTTTATATCTGTTTTTTTCAGCCATAATCCTTAGTTCAGGATCAAAAATTAAAGGCTTATTTAATCTTATTTTGAAATATTCCTGATTTTCAAATGCAGGTTCAAACCCATTATTATAATAATACTTAAATTTTTTAGATGGAATATAAACAATATCAATGTAGTCTGCTTCACAATAGTTTTTTGTACCGCAGGGATTTTGTATATCAAAAGGTTTTTTAAAGGTCCCAACTCTTAAAGGTATATAAGTATATTTTTTTTCATCGTCTATAAAATTGTTTTCTGTGGTGAAATGTGGACGAATAACAGCATGAGCTTTGCCCAAATAACCATTATAGGTATAGTTAACATTCATTCGCCATGTAAAGCCAAATTTGTTGTCTATTTCACCGGCTTCAAGATTGTTTTGCGAATCAATTATTTTTATTTCAACATCATCTTCAAAATTATGAACGTTATCAGATAATGATTCAGGTGTTGTTACAATTCTATCTGACTCATTCTGATATACATAGTATGAAATTCCTAGAATTAAAATAATATTAAGCCATGTTTGTATATTTATTTTTTTCACGCGACAATTTCCTTTGCGTCATTATTTTATGAAGATATTAACAAAAAGAAATATAAAATCTAATGATTTTTTATGTTAAATGTGAAGTGAAACAGAAAGGTTAAAGGCTTGAGATTGTCTTGTTTAACAACCAATGGTCACAGATAACCAATGCAGCCATAGCCTGAACTATCGGCACAGCTCTGGGTAACACACAAGGATCATGTCGACCTTTTCCCTGAATTTCGGCACTTTTACCATCAATATCAACGGTTTTTTGTTTTTGCATAATGGTGGCTACCGGTTTAAATGCAACTGTAAAATCGATTGGCATACCATTAGATATACCACCCTGAATACCACCAGAATGATTAGTTTGTGTTTTTGTAGTGCCAGATTCATTATAGAAAATATCGTTATGCTGGCTGCCCTGCATTTGAGTTCCCGCATATCCAGAACCAATTTCAAAGCCTTTACTAGCGTTAATGGATAACATGGCTTTTGCCAAATCCGCTTCCAATTTATCGAAAACTGGTTCACCTAATCCAACAGGGATATTTCTTATCTGACAACGAATAACACCTCCAATAGTATCCCCGGCTTTGCGAACTTCGAGAATTTTGGCTTCCATTTGTTTGGCTGCATCAGAATCTGGACATCTTACATCGTTAGATTCAATTGCTTCATCGGTTACCTGATCGAACTGACAATTAGCTTTGATATCACCAACTGATTCAACCCAGGCCAGTATTTCGATGTTTTGAGCTTTCAAAATCTTCTGAGCAATTGCGCCAGCTGCTACATTGGAAGCAGTGATTCTAGCAGAACTGCGCCCGCCTCCTGCGACATCCCGAATACCGTATTTCTTCTGATAGGTGAAATCTGCATGACTGGGTCGAAATAAATTCGCCATTTCATCATAATCAGAAGATCGCTGATTGGTATTTTCTATCATCAGGCTGATTGGTGTACCTGTGGTTTTGCCTTCGACTATTCCTGAAAGAATTTGAATTTGATCGGACTCTTTTCTTTGAGTCACCAGTTTACTTTGCCCTGGTCTTCTACGATCAAGATAAGGCTGAATATCCGCTTTAGAGAGCTCAAGTCCTGCGGGACAGCCTTCAACCACGCAACCAATCGCTGGACCGTGGGATTCGCCCCAGTTTGTTATTCTGAATAGTTTTCCTAAACTATCGCCAGCCATAATATGCAGACCTTTTATATAACGTACGAATTATCGGTACAGATTAAACAATTTTGCTGCCAATGCCAACTGTCTCAAGCAAATCCCAATAAGTTGGAAAGGATTTACTGACCACTTCGGCGTTATTAATGATAATTCCTTCGACTTTAATCCCCAACAACGCCAGACTCATAGCCATACGGTGATCATCGTGTGTATCTAATGTCGCCCCTTTTGGATTGCCACCGTAAACAGTCAGATAATCACTTCCATATTCGACCTGAATACCTGTTTTTCTCAATTCTTCAGCCGTATCAACAATACGATTGGACTCTTTATATGCCAAATGTTCTACATTGGTAATTTTGGTTACACCATCAGCAAAACAGGCTATAACAGCCAGAGTTTGTGCCACATCGGGCATATTGGATAATTCCACCTCAACACCATATAAATTACAGCGGCCATCAATCAACAAATCATTTGCTTCTCGACTGACTCCAACGCCCATCTGTTCAAGTACCTGATAGAATTGTGCTTCACCTTGCACAGAATCAAAATCATAGTTTTTGATTCTGACTTTCTGCTTGGCAATCACCGCATAGGCCATCATGTAACTTGAAGAAACCGGATCAGCTGGAATGGCGTATTCAATCCCTTGATAAGTTTGACCGCCTCTAATTATATAGTGATTATCACCCTGCTCTATGATGATGCCCATCTTATTTTGCAGATTTAGCGTCATATCAACATAGTTTTTGGAAACCACTTCGCCAGCAATTTTGAAAACCGTATCTTCCTTTAACAATGGCGCAACAATTAACAAGGCACTGAGATATTGACTGCTTTGACTGGCATCTACTTCAAACTCGCCTCCTCTCAAACCGCCAGTAATAGTTGCTGGCAGGCGTTCATTGTCAGAAGATATATCGGCACTCATTTGCCTTAAAACGTCAAATAAGGGCTTCATTGGGCGTGTAGCCATCTTTTCTGAACAATTAATCGTGACATCTTGTGATTCAATGGCTGCGATTGCAGTAATAAATCTGGAAAATGTCCCACTGTGCCCCGTATTTAGGCTACAAGGTGCGGAAAGCGGGTTTTCTCGTGGCGTTACTTTGATAACATCGTTGTTTTGTTCAAATTGATATCCCAGTGCTGATAAGCCTTTAATGGCAATATTGATATCATCATTATCGACAATATTTGAAATGCTTGATGGTGTTTGTGCCAAGGCGGCCATCGGTAAAATACGATTGGCGATGTATTTGCTGCCAGGTAAGTCAACGCAAATACAATCATCAGCAAGCTCTGCTGAAATCCGATTTTCTGAAAATGGAAATATTTGTCTATTCAAGGTCTTTATTGTGTTGTTTCTTTATATAGTGTCTAACAAAATAAACATTAGCAAAGGTGTTTATAAAATTAATCAGCATGGTTATTGAAGCCATTTTATCTGCCTGATGTCCCAGACTCAGATTCCAATGAAAATACTGATTTATCTTGATCAACAAAGGTAATCCCAAAACACCAATGACAATTCCAACAACCCAAAGCAAGGCTTTTACTTTGCGACTGATTTGCTCGAAACTGACTTCACCAGATTGCACACGTTTACTGAAATAAATAATCAAAGCACTTTGCAGAGCCAAATTAATGAGAATATTTAGTA
This sequence comes from Gammaproteobacteria bacterium, assembly GCA_029880585.1. Classification (GTDB taxonomy): domain Bacteria; phylum Pseudomonadota; class Gammaproteobacteria; order Enterobacterales; family Kangiellaceae; genus Aliikangiella. The sequence continues at coordinate 4,728 of JAOUOC010000065.1, read as the reverse complement.
TATACGGCATATTTTGTCTTTATCAGCATTGAATAACCTTATTAAACTATAAATTGACGGGAAAAGATATTGGAAAGAGCGATAAATTCAATAGAAAATCAATTCAAATATAATACTATTCCCAGTAAAAATCGGGAATCTTAAAGTAGCAATCCTGCCAATCCAGCAGCATATGAATTACAAGACCAATTGCAACGATTCGAGTTTTCTTGGGGATTAATAACAACAAATATACTCCAATTGCCCAATAGGTATGTAGTGGATGGAAGTTAATACTGCATCGCATGGGATCATACATGGGAGTTGCTAACAGATGATCGAGATCGACCAGCATGGTTAAAACCAGAATACCCCAGACTTTTAGCCAGTTTTTGGTGTAGAAAAACTTGGCAGTTAGAAGCGGGATTATAAAATGCAAAAAAATATGAATCATTTTGTTGTTCTTTCAGTCCTTGAATTAATAGGGTTAATTTTAGTTGTAATATGAGTAGTTAGCTAACATAATTTATAATCATGCTTCAATCAACGTAGGTTGGCGGTGAGTTTACGAACCCCAACATTATTATTCTCGCTTTAATCGGATTTTTCTGTTGGGGTTTGCACCCCAACCTACTGCGCTTTGTTGTTCTTACCTTCCTTGAGCTAATGGAACCCGATATTTGTATATTTTTCAATTGAGTATTTCAAATGTATAACATAAATAAAAATATTAATACAAAAGAAAGAAAAATAGGTGAAATCGCTACAAATTCAATTTTTCTTTGCCCCCAACAAATATTCGTCAACTTGCTATTAAATTTATCTTCAGAGAACTTTGCAAATGAATGTTTTAAGTAAATCCAAACAATACTAAAAATAAAACAAAAGACTATCGTTGCTGAAGAAATCATTAGAGTGTCATCTACGCTGTTTACATAGTCTTGCATATCAAAAAACAGGACAGCATGTATAAAAATAAAAGTTACAGCCATTGCAATGGCTGTACTAGTAGAAAAAATAGAATGTGAAAGTCTATCTTGGTGGGGCTCCTTATGTTTTAACCTATACAAATAAAGTGCGATCACGATTTTTTTAAGCATTCATATTCCTATTTGCATATTTTTATTAAAACATCCTACATCATTAACAGCCAATCTCTCAATCAATTTATCTCTATTTAAAACTATCAACTTACTCTTAACAATTGGCTAACAATATTTAATCCGCTACAATCTGCCTTCAATTTGAATTATCGATTTTAATGAATGTCCCAGTCACCCAATGACCATAGTCACGAAATTCCCTATATTTCCAGACAAGACAAATACACGCTGATTGCTCCTTTGTTAAAGCAGTCGTGGTCTGTGTTACTGGACAGTGCTGGCAATGATAATCAATACAACCGATACGACATTCTGGTATTTTCTCCGACTGTAAAACTCACATTTGATGGTAATAAGCATTCAGTTGAATCAAAGGATATAGAACTTCCGGCGCTTCCCCAATCACCTTTAAAAGCGATGGAAGCAATCAGTCAATCGATTGGAGCTTCTGAAAGCTCCCAAAATGATAACTTACCCTTTAATGGCGGTTGGTTAGGTTACATTGGCTATGATTTTGCGCGATATCTGGAAAAACTACCTGATGAAACTCAAGATGATATTGGCCTACCACAAATTCAGATAGGATATTATCAATGGGCATTGATTACCGATCACAAGGATAAAACATCGCGAATTTATAACTTTGGCTTGGCTGGAGATCAATGGCAATTAATCCTTGAACGTGTCAATGAATCTATCCAAAATACTGACAAGGGCGAATTAACCGATAACTTTGCCATTACTTCAGACTGGATCAGCGATTTAAGCAAAGAAGATTATTTTAATCGATTCCAAAAGATCCATGACTATATTCATGCGGGCGATTGCTATCAGGTGAATCTGGCGCAGCGTTTCACAGCGAATTATCAAGGCGATAACTATCAAGCCTATCAACACCTTGCCAAAAACAATCAAGCGCCCTTCTCTGCTTTTATGAACTATGGTGAATATCAGATACTTTCACTTTCTCCTGAACGATTTATAGAATCTCATCAAGGCAAGGTAATAACCCAACCCATAAAAGGTACCAGACCCAGAGATGAAGATCCTATTCAGGATCAAAAAAATGCCGATGCATTAATAAATAGCGAGAAAGACAGAGCCGAAAACCTGATGATTGTAGATTTGTTACGCAATGATTTAAGCAAAACTGCCAGCAAAGGCAGCGTTAAAGTCACTGAATTATTTGGTCATTACAAATTTAATGCGGTTCATCACTTGATTTCCACCATCGAAAGCCAATTGGCTGATGGCAAAAATAACTTTGATCTATTGGCAACCTGCCTGCCTGGTGGCTCAATCACTGGTGCACCAAAAATACGCGCAATGGAAATTATTGAAGAAATGGAGACTTACAAGCGAAATATTTATTGTGGGGTAATTGCGTATATTGACCAATTTGGCAATATGGACAGTAATATATGCATTCGTACACTTATTGCTAAAGAAAATCAGCTATACTGCTGGGCAGGTGGTGGATTGGTTGCAGAATCCGAAGCCGAGAAAGAGTATCAGGAAACTTTTGATAAAATTTCCAGGATAATCCCCCTACTGAATCATATAAGCCGTAAAGATGATTGACAAAACCCATGATTAATCAAATTAAACAACGTTTGTTATCACTGGATGATCCTGCCGAAATACACGATGTATTTAAAAGTGCAGCTGTCCTTATGCCTCTCATCCGCAATCAATTTACTAATGAATGGGAAGTGATTTTTACCCGTCGAGCTGACCATTTAAAGCATCATCCTGGCCAAATCAGCTTTCCGGGTGGCGGTTATGAGGCAGATGACCAAAAGTTGAGTGTAACGGCAAAACGGGAAACCTGGGAAGAAATTGGTATCCAGCAAGATTCCATTGAATTGATAGGTAAATTGCCACAACAGGAAACAATTTCTCGATATTATGTCACGCCCTTTGTTGGTGTTGTTGATGATAACTCATTGTTTCAGAAAAATGTTTTCGATAGTTCTCAGCTAACAATAGATAGCAATGAAGTCGCTGAAGTGTTTACCGCACCACTGGAATTTGTCATCAATAAACAAAACCAACAGCTTGTCACCAAGACATTTGAAGGAACTGAATATTCTTTTTACGTGATTCAATATCAGGACTATTATATTTGGGGCGCTACTGCTAAAATCCTCAACAATTTGACCAATATGCTCGACACAAAATTAGTTAATTCTTAATTAGCAAATTTAAAACTGGCATACACAAAATTAGTTAATTCAACATTAGTAAAGAGGTTTCCGTGGCAGTTTCCGTTTTTGATTTGTTTTCAGTAGGTATTGGACCATCCAGTTCGCATACCGTTGGACCTATGCGTGCAGCTAAAATGTTCGCTTCCCATACCACAAAACTTAATGCTGACCGTATGCTTGTTGAGCTATTTGGTTCTCTTGGACATACAGGCAAAGGTCATGGCAGTGATGTTGCTATTTTGCTAGGTCTTCAAGGTGAAATCCCGGATCAAATTGATACCGATACCATTCCCGATAAATTAAAAGCGATCAGGGAAAATCAACAGCTTATGTTAAACGGTGAAATTTCAATTGCTTTTAACGAAGCTAACGATCTGATTTTTCATCGTAAAAAGACACTCCCCTTACATGCTAACGGCATGCAATTTACAGCTTATAAAGATGGTAATGAGATTTTATCCAAGATCTATTACTCGGTTGGTGGCGGATTTATTATATCTGAAGACGCCGACACGCAAACACTCAAAGAAATGCATCATCAACTACCCTATGATTTTCAATCAGGTGAAGCATTATTGAACCTATGTAAAGAATCAGGCATGAGCATTAGTAGCCTGATGTATCAAAATGAGAAAGTCTGGCATGACGAAGCGACCATCAAGCAGAAACTTGAATTAATTTGGCAAACCATGTCAGCCTGTATTGATAAAGGCATTCAAACTGAAGGCGTTTTGCCGGGCGGCTTAAAAGTTAAAAGACGTGCGCCAGCATTGCATCGTAAACTACAATCGCAAAATTCAAATAATGATCCATTAGCAGCAATGGATTGGGTTAACTTATATGCTTTGGCTGTTAATGAAGAAAATGCTGCAGGTGGTCGTGTGGTAACTGCGCCAACCAATGGTGCAGCAGGTATTATTCCAGCGGTTATCAAGTATTACACCCATTTTTATCAATCCGCGAATACAGAGAATGTATATCGTTTCTTACTCGCAGCTGGTGCCATTGGCATACTCTACAAGCTCAATGCGTCCATTTCAGGCGCTGAAGTCGGATGCCAGGGCGAAGTCGGGGTTGCTTGCTCTATGGCCGCAGCAGGCCTCACTGAGGCGCTGGGAGGCTCTCCTTCGCAGGTTGAATGTGCCGCAGAAATTGGCATGGAACATAATCTTGGTTTAACCTGTGATCCTGTAGGTGGATTAGTTCAGGTGCCTTGTATCGAACGTAATGCAATGGGTGCGATTAAAGCTATTAATGCGGCTCGACTTGCTATGCAAGGTGATGGTTCTCATAAGGTTTCACTGGATAAAGTTATTAAAACCATGAAAGAAACTGGCAAAGATATGAAAAATAAATACAAGGAAACTGCCAGAGGAGGCCTGGCAGTGAATATTATTGAGTGTTGATTGGAATTATTATCTGAAAACTACTCAGCAACT
>JAOUOC010000064.1 GCA_029880585.1 Gammaproteobacteria bacterium | reverse complement strand
AGTAGCAACTTCTGGAGAATTAATTTCCAAAGCCAGATTTCGCTTTTGACGATCCAGTCTGAAAGGTGTGATCCCCAATGCTCTTTTGGGTAATTGCATCAGGTTGTTTTGACCTTTTGTTGGCTCACTAACCACCATTGAACTGATATACAAATCATGTCTTTTCCAGTCAGATGAAACAGGAACGCTAATAACAGTTTCAAGGTCTTTTAAAGCAACCTCTTTTTCCCACAACAGTTTGTTTGATTCAATTCTGATCAAAGCATTACCTGTGTATGGAGAGATTAGGGTAACCCTGGCTTCTTCACCTGCATTGTATGATTCCTTATCGAACTTGAATCTGACTTTGTCCGGTCTTGCTCCGGCAACTGCGCCTTCACCGCTTTCATCCCACGACCATCCGGCAAAAAAGCGATAACTCATCACCACATTGCCTTTCAGATCTTTAATTTCAACTCGGTAGGTACCATACTCAACGGGCAAGCTTAAACTCATTCTCTTGTCGTTATTGATAACAGTTCTGCTATAAACCAAAGTTTCATCTCTGTTTCTGTAGTACTGCCAGCGTCTGTTATCTGCTCTCCAGTAATAATTATCGTCTTCACGAATTAACGAAACATCGAAATTACCAAGCCCATGTAAACGCCCTTTCTTGTCAGCATTGATTAATTCAAAAAATGCATTTTTAAAAGGTCTGGCAAAATCTTCCTTAAATAATTTCCTTAAACCATAATTAGTATTACCGGGCCAGATAATCTGATTGATACGTCTGGTTATCGGGCGTCCACCTGATTCATATAAACTGGCTTCAAAAATCACTTTTGTTGGCGCAGTTACCGATGACCAGACACTTGGCAATTGCCAGCTAACAGCCCCCTTGTCGTCCAGCTTTTTGTCTTCCAGCTCAATTTCCCTTTGATTATTTTTCTCATCATCACGGCCAAAAAAGTATTTGTTGAGCGATTCAATTGGATAATGAGTAGGTTGAACCCTGATTCTGGCCGAAATTCTGTTGCCAGCAGCAGGTGCACCATAGAGATAATCACCTTGCCCTTTGATCTTGATATTTGTCTTGGGGCTTGCCATGCCTTTTTCAGATGATTTAAGTGTCAACTTCATGGTTTCAGGCATAAAGTCTTCAACTGAAAAAGCATACTCTACTTTTGTTCCACCTGGTTGGATGGCTTTAAACAACCATTTTCCTGTTGGATGACTCTTGTCCAATCTGATTTCACGAGAATAAAAGCCCTCATCTTCCGAATACCAGTTAAAAGATGTAGCCGTTTTACCATCAGGTCTTATCAACTCGACTTTTAAAGGAAGAGAAGAAGTTAATTCACCATCTGCATCACGCAAAAGCCCATTAACCGTGACCATTTCACCTGGACGATAAAGATCTCGTGGACCATAAAGGAAAAGCTCCTGATCTAATTGCTGTCTGGTATATTTTAACTGATCAGACAAATCAAGACTGGGTGAAGCAAGATGCATAACTGCAAAATTATTGCCTTTTTTAGCCATGACAACACTGTCATCAGGCCATTTGGACATTCTGTAGTTTCCGTCAGAATCAGTTTCTGCAACTTCCAGAGAAGCACCTTTGCGGTCAAAAACCTGTATTTCCACTTCTGACTCAGCTTCACCACTGCTGATCTTCATGGCATGAACACTAATCTGATCAGGGAAAGATCTTAACTGCAGCGCCAAATCGGAAATATAAAAACTGGTTGTCTCATGATCATAAGGGTACTCACCAGCGGGTTTCATTACTGCAACGTATAACCCTGGCTCTTTCAATACATCAATATTGTGAACCGGAATGTTGGTTATCATGCGTTTGTTTTTATAATGATCGAGCTCATATCTGCCGCTGTAAACCAGTTTGGAATAGTTTGGCACACCTCTGGCGTAAACGCTTTCATCACGAATGACTCTAACAACTGCATCATCATTCACTCGATGAAAATCAATATCCACCATTTTCACGTTCACTGACTCAACAGCCAGACCATTGGTCATATCCAAAGGTAAAACCTGCCCTTTACTGGCAAATTCAGCTTTTGGATTTAAGGATTTGGTTTTTACATATTTACGATAGGCTGTTGTCAATTTTTTACCAGTGATAGCCTTTATACCGCTACGGACAATGACCTTATACTCAATATTTGGATCTATATTGGAGAAATAGGCTCGAGTTTGGCTTTCATTAATCACCCAACTACCGGAAACTGAGTCTCTTTTATCATCTTCTATTTCAAGATAATCTGCATAATCTACCGTAATATCCAAGGGTACCGAGAAAGAAATGGCTATAGAAGGCGCCTTGTCATATTCCGTTTCACTCACATCCAAAACCAAGAAACGGGTGTCTTCAAAGGCTTTTTTCTGCTCCTCAACATCAAATGGCTTATCTTCAATGACAAGCTCTTCAAGCTCCTCTTCTACAACTTCCTCTTCCTCTTCCTCTTCCTCTGTCATATCCTCATCAAAAGATTCATCGCTGACTTCTTCTTTATCACTGGTTGATGATTGTTCAGAAGTCTGATTGCTTTCCCCGGATGTTTGTTCATCATCGGTCTCAATAATTTCAGACTCTGCCTCACCAACATCATCAGTATCAGAAACAACTGGCTCTTGAGATTCAGTTGATTTGGATGTATCTGGTTCAGACTTCTCAGTGGTATCAGATTTATTTTCCGGCTTTTGGTCTACCTGCTCCTGCTTTTTTTGATTGGCAAACAGATCGTCTTTGTCATCTTTATCATCACCACAGGCAACAACCAGAGAAAGTAGAAATAAAATAGGAAGTAAACGTTTCATATTATTATCCTTTGAATATTATTATTAACACGCTGAAACTTCTGGCAATCAGCGTTTGAATAGTAAACTTGTTATCATTATTATTCTGATTCTACTACTTTTAATAAAAAAAACAGTAAAAGATCGACAAATTTGCTAAAAACGTTTTATTGATTTATCAATGGTTCAAAAATATAACGTCCGTTTTTAACCTTTACGTTGGGCGGTTGAAAATTATTTTTCTCAAACCAGTCGTATCCTTCTTTTAAATTTTTCCAGAAATCATACCATTTTGATGACTTATGTTTAGACAAATTTTCTTCTGTCATTCTGAATGGAAAAGCATGAACCCTAAAAATGGATTGGCCGTTATTTAATGCCGCATCCACAACAGCATAAATCTCTTCTATTTTATTATCTGTCATGGCAAAGCAACCAATTGATACACAGTCTCCATGCACCATCAAAAGACTACCTGTTCTTTTATGGTAGCGATCGTAAGCATTGGGATAACCGAGATTAAATGATAAATGGTAACTACTATATGGATTGAGTTGATTGGGCTTTACAAAATAAAAGCCTTCCGGCGCCTGACCATCACCTTCGCGCAGCTTGGGTCCCAAATCTCCTGCACCGTAGGTACAAACCGGATAGGTTTTAAATAATTGAAATTTGTTATCTTTTTCAATCCATATTTCCAGCTCTTTTTCCTGCTTGAAAATACGCAAGAAAACTGGCGCTCCATATTTCATACCTTTAAGCGCCATTGACTGTTTGACTTGCTGTTCAACATTTTGAATCGCTTTAAGTGATCGGGCTGATGCCGGTGTCACAGATTCAGGTTTAGATTTGGACATAGTGCTTTGACCTGCCAAAATTATGATAACAATCAGCAAAAATAAAATATTTTTTAGTCTGAAACAAAAACTCACAAACTCATACCTGTGTATCCCGGATAACTTTCAATTCGCTTTATCCATGCTGAAATTGCCGGATAATTTGAGAGTTCAAAACCGCCTTCACCAGCTACATGTGTATAGGCATAAAGAGAAATATCGGCAATAGTTAAATCATCTCCCACAAAAAATGTGGTTGTACCAAGTTGCTGTTCCATCACTTTCAGAGCCTTATGTCCACCAGCCTGTTTTGATTCATACTCGGCTCTTCTTTCTTCAGGTAATCCAAGATACTTGTTGATGTATCTGGCCACAGCAATGAAAGGCTCATGACTGTACTGCTCGAAGAACTGCCATTGCAAAACCAGAGCGCGCTGATATTTGTCATCTGGAAGAAACTTACTGTCATTGGCTAAATAATTCAGTATGGCGTTAGACTCGGAAAGCACACGACCATCATCCAGAACAATCATCGGAATTTTACCATTCGGGTTTTTCGATAAAAAATCGGCCGTGTGAGTTTCTCCAGCCAAAATATCAACATGAATCCATTGATAACCTAAATTCATCAGGTCAGCTAACAGCTTAATTTTATAGCAATTACCGGATTGAATATCCCCATAAATTTTCATTTCCTACCTCATTATTCTGTTTTTTGCCTGGCATTTTAGTTATTGGTTTTTCGTTAACATTGTACTTTTAAGTGTGATAATTGTCTTCTTTTTTGATCAGATCATATTGTTGTGCTGTGATATTAAAATACTTTATTTGTTGATTTAGCTTTAATTTATATAGCCTACAATTTTTCTGAATAAATTAATAATCAACAAAAAATAGTAAAAATCTGGATTTGTTAATTTTAATTAAGTTAATATGCTACGAACATTTCACCTATCTCAAGTTTAAAACGAGTTGGAGTCCTTTATGAATAAATACATTCCACTGTTACTTATGCCTTTGTTACTGGTTAGCGCCTGTGAAAACAATTCAACAAAAGAAGCTGAAAAATCAAATATTGAAACTGAAATCAAACGACCAAAATACACTTTCTCAACCGATGAAATGTATCAAATAGAATCTGTTCCTGCATATTCTGGCGAGCATCAGGCTATTTATCAGCATATTGATGAATCCATTGATGACCATATCAAAGAATTACAACGCTGGCTAAGACAGCCTTCTGTTAGCGCACAAAATATTGGCGTTAGAGACATGGCTGAAATGGTAAGAAGTGATTTTGAAACGCTTGGTTTTGCAGAAGCCAACCTGGTTGAAACAAAAGGTCATCCTGGTGTTTGGGGATATTATGATGCTGGTGCAGAAAAAACCTTGCTGGTCTATATGATGTATGATGTTCAACCGGTTAACGAAGAAGACTGGTTGAGCCCACCTTTTGAAGCTAATCTGATTGACCATGAACTGGGCAAGGTCATTATGGCCAGAGGCGCGACCAATCAAAAAGGTCCACAACGCGCATTTTTAAATGCCTTGTCATCTATCATTGCTGTTGAAGGTAAGCTTCCGGTTAATATTATGATAGCAGCAGAAGGTGAAGAAGAACTGGGTTCTCCTAACTATGGTCAAATTGTAGATGCCTATGAAGAAAGAATGAAACAGGCCTCCGGCGTAATATTTCCCATGAGCTCTCAAAATGCTGAAGGTAAATCCAGTATGATTCTGGGTGTTAAGGGGATCATCTATTTTGAAATTGAAGCTAAAGGTGGTGAATGGGGTGGTCCAAGTGTTGCCGAGATACATGGTTCTTACAAAGGCATTGTGGATTCACCAACGTTAAGATTACTGCAGGCAATTTCCAGTATGACCAGCAAGGATGGTAATACTATTTTAATTCCCGGGTTTTACGATGACATTATTCCGCCATCTGATGAAGAACAATTGCTGATTAATCGCACTGTTCACGAAAGAGATGACAAAACCCTGCAAGCATCTACCGGTGTGTCACGATGGATTGATGATCAAACCGGAAGAGAGGCACTGGTTGATCTGTTATACAACCCGACATTGAATGTTGACGGGATCTGGTCAGGTTATACAGGTGTTGGCACTAAAACCATTTTGCCCCATATTGCTACTGCTAAAATGGATAGTCGTTTGCCATTAGGACAATCACCTGAAAAGATGTTTGCCAATATCAGAAATCATCTGGATAAAAATGGCTATAATGATATTGAGATAAGACCTTTCTCTGGCTATCCGGCCGCGCAAACTTCAGTTAACGCAGAACTCAGTCAAAAAATCATTTCGGTTTATAACAAATATACTCAGGGACTTTCAGTTAACCCCAGAATTGCTGGCAGCGCTCCTTTTTACCAATTTACTGAACGACTGAAGCTACCTATGGTTCCTATGGGACTGGGTTTGGGTCGAGGCGCACACGCACCTAATGAAATATTTTTGATACACCCTGCCGAAAATGTAAAAGCCGCTGGACTTGCTGATATTGAAAAAGCTTATGTTGACTTGATATATTCATTAGCTCACTAGTTACATCTTCAAGACTTTGTAGTCACTGTTTTTTGTAGAATCAGTGACTACATTTCTGGCCAATTTAATAGAGTAATATTTTAAAAGCCACCAACATTAAAACGATACTACCAAATAAAGTCGCCTTGTTTTCCAACCATAATCCGGTTTTCTTACCTAAATAAACGCCAGCAAAACTAAACACAAAAGTGGTTACACCAATAATCACACAGGCAATAATCAAACTTACATTTAACAACATTAATGAAAAACCGGCAGCCATTGCGTCAATACTGGTCGCTATTGCCAAGACCAGCATAAGTTTATGCGTATATTGCTGAATTGGTTTGTCCGCCTCACTTTCAAAGGACTCCAGCATCATTTTAATCGCTACAACCATCAACAACACAAATGCAATCCACCCGAACCATTGTTCCATCCATAGCATCACTCCCTGACCAATGTAATATCCAACAACAGGCATCAATCCCTGAAAGACACCAAAATAAATACCACTCATTAGTGCGAGAGACAAAATAGAAATGAACGGATTTCCAAATTTATTCTCTTCAGGTTTATTCCGGGAATTATTTTTACTGCCTAAAGCGATCGACACCGCAAAGGCATCCATACTTAAAGCGATAGCAATGATCAATAACTCAATCATGATTGTTTTTGCACTCTTGATTCAGAACCAAAAAAAGAGCCAGCATTGCTGACTCTTTATCACTATAACAGGTTTATAACTTTATCTTAAAGTGGGAAGAATGCGTAAGCATAACTCTGTATATAATCAATCTTTCCGTCTGCTTTATCATCTATAGAATAGGTTAGCATATTTCCATTAGGATCATAGGTAAAACTATAAACCGCTTCATTTGTACCGTCACCATCAGCATCATAGCTTGAAGTTAAACGATTGCCATTTGCATCAAAAGTACAAGTAATAATTTCATCAATTACCCCATCTCCGTTTGTATCTCTTTCTTCATAAAGTTTGTTACCATTAGCATCAAATATATAATTATGTACAACATTATAGAGGCCATCTCCGGTTAAATCGTAAGACTCACTTTGTAAATATCCATTGGCATCATAAGTATATACATATTTTTTATCGACAATTCCATCACCATTTTGATCGTATACCTTGGTTAAAGGATTATTGTTAGCATCATAAGTAAATGTGTATATTTTAGCCAGAACACCATTAGCACCAATATCAGAAGTAAACCTGATTAAATTGTTATTGGCATCGTAAGTGTATGTCTCAATATCGTCAGTTATTCCATCACCGTTGGTGTCATCTTCTCTTGTTAGAAGATTGTTGTTGGCATCATAGGTATTGATCACTATTTTGTCAGCAACACCATCATTGTTGGAATCTGTTGTGACAGCCAACACATTATTATTAGCATCATAAGTGTTGGTAGTAACAATTTCAGCAGTACCATCACCATTACTGTCAATTTCGGTAGATAGAATATTATTATTGGCATCGTATGTATTGGTCACGATACGATTGGGTATCCCATCTCCATTAATATCTGATGTAAAAGTTAATTGATTGCCCGCTATATCGTAGGTGTAGGTATAAATAGCATCATCAACTCCATCTCCATTTACATCTTTATGTTTGCTCAACAGGTTGTTATTAGTATCGTAGGTGTTTTTTTCAATACGCTCCGGTTTACCATCAGCGTTGTAATCTATCGACCCAGTGAGCATATTTCCATTGGCATCGTAAGTATAGGTTGCCGTGCTATCTTGTTTGTCATCAGCATTGCGATCTTCTGAAGCCGTAAGCATGTTACCTGAAGCATCATAAGTATAGTGATAACAACTTTCAGCCTGCCCATCAGCATTAGCATCAATATTCCACTGTGTCAGCTTGTAAATTCCATTTGGATCAAGAGGCAAGATAGACGTATCTATTTGACAGCCTGTAGGTTTTTTATCATCACTACCACCGCAAGCGGTAAGTGCCATCAAAAGAACAAGAGAAATTGTCTTTTTCATTAATTTTCTCACTTTTAAAATCAAAAAATTGAAGGTATATTGCAGGGAAAGTTACCACTTTAGCCAGACAAGCTCAACTAACAAAATCTAATATGTGACACAATCTGTAGAATTGCGACAACATGATACTTTTCTTAAGTAAATGATTTCCTTAATACAAAATATCTGCAAATGATGGTGTGATTTAAATGATACAACACCAACCAGAATAACTGAAAAAGTGTTATTCTGGTCAGTGTTCAGTGATAGGCTAATCAGCTTTTTGCAAATCTTCAATCACAGCGGCAAGGAATCGAGCCGCTTCACCACCGGTACAAGCTCGATGATCGAAGGTTAAGGACAATGGCAGAATTTTACGTTTACTAATACCAAATTCATCCATTTGCAATTCGCTTCTGAAACGTCCTGTTCCCAAAATTGCAACCTGGGGAGGAGAAACAACTGGCGTGCCGTATCTTCCTGTAATGGTACCATAGTTGGATAAGGTCACTGTTGCTCCCTGTTGATCTTCCTGCTTCAATCCACGATTTTCAATTTTTTCACGCACTTGCTGAATTCTTGCTCTTATCTGAGAAAGGTCCTTTTTGTCAGCATCATGAACCACTGGCACATACAAGCCATCAGGCGTATCAACAGCGATCCCAACGTGTACTTCAGGATGAACAATACGTTCAAATTTTTCGCCATCAAACCAGCAATTGAGTGAAGGCTCAATTTTGGATGCAAAGACCAATGCTCTGACATATCGCGCCAAAGGATCCTGTTTAACCCATGAAGTTATATCGGCATCTTCCATCAGCGTTGTTGGAACCACAGTCGCATGAGAATGCGCCATGCCCATAGCCATAGCTCGTCTAACACCTCGAACAGTTTGTGGTTCCTTGCTTGGCGTAACCGCTGTTGAAGGTACTGATTTATAGACTTTTTCAGGTGTGCCTGCAGCTCGCATTGGCATAGATGCACTAGCTGACGCAGAAGATTTACCAACCGCAGCTTCGACATCGGCTTTGGAGATAGAACCTTTCCGGCCTGTTGGCTTACACGCTGATAGCAAAACCCCCAAACGCTTGGCATGAGCTCTTACTGCTGGCGAAGCTTTAAAACTTAACGGATTTTCATCGGTAGCTGAACTCACAATTGGCGTAGTGGTATTGACAGCGCCAGCAGAAATCAACTTGCCATCGGCTTTCGCTTTTTTAACGTCAGCTTGAGTGATTGCCCCGTTAGCGCCACTTCCTGTCACCTGTGTCAAATCGACTTTCAGTTTTTTGGCCAGCGCCTTAACGACTGCACTCGCTGATTCGGCAACAATCTGATGGCCAACTTCAACTGCACCAACGACTGTGCCTGCATCAGCAGGTTTTTCATCAGCTTTTGCAGATTCAACTTTCTCTGAAGACGGCTGAGCTACAGCATCACCAAAAGTTACCAAAGGTTTACCAACTTCAATGACATCACCTTCACTACCATGAAGGATAGCAACTTTGCCCGCATAGGGAGAAGGTACTTCAACAACCGCTTTGGCAGTTTCCATTTCAACCATTGGCTGATCGACAGACAGAACATCGCCTTCTTTTACCAACCAGCGTACGATTTCAGCATCAGGTAAACCTTCACCCAAGTCTGGCAGATTAAAAACCTGAGAATCACCTGAGCTCGTATCAGCTGCAACCTTTGATTCTTCTTTTGCTTCAGGCGTTTTAGATTCAACAGTTTCTTGCTCGGATGAAGAAGTATTAGCGCTTGATCCATCACCATCAAATTCAACTAAAACAGCACCAACCTCGATAATATCGCCAGCTTCGCCACACAAAGCAGTAATTTCTCCATCATAAGGAGATGGCACTTCAACGACAGCTTTGGCGGTTTCCATTTCAACCATGGGTTGATCTTGCTTGACCGTGTCACCTACTTTGACCAACCAACGAACAATCTCGGCATCGGGTAAACCTTCACCCAAATCAGGTAAATTAAATACTTTCATCGATACTCCACTATTCGTTTTGCTTCTTCAATGATATGCTCAACTTTAGGCATATACTGTTTTTCCAATCGATAATATGGCATTACAGTATCATAGCCGGAAACACGACCAATTGGTGCCAACAGACTGAACAATCTTTTCTCGGCAATTTCTGCTGCAATTTCTGAACCTAGTGCTCCAGCTTTTGGTGCTTCCTGAACAATACAAACACGGCCAGTTTTTTCAACAGATTCCAAAATGGTTTCAATATCCAATGGATTGACCGTTGCTACATCAATTACTTCGGCGCTAATACCTTCAGCTGCCAACTTTTCAGCGGCCTGCTTGGTTTCATGAAGCATAGCTCCCCAGCTGATCAGGGTTATATCGGTGCCTTCTCTATCAACAAAGCAAACACCTAATGGATATTCTTCACCATTATCTTCAATTTCATGTTTTTCAATACGATAAACTCGTTTGGGCTCCAGAAATAATACCGGATCCGGATCACGTATGGCAGCTAAC
>JAOUOC010000312.1 GCA_029880585.1 Gammaproteobacteria bacterium | reverse complement strand
GGCCAGTTGTTACGATTAAAGCCAACCATAATTAATGTATCAAATTCCAGACCACTGGCTTCCAAAACACCCAGAACATGAATATTGGTTCGATCACCAGGTAACTGAAATCCCTGACTTTGAATTACCTGAAGCAAGTACTCACGTGCCTGTGTCAAAGCGGGATCTGCCAGTAATAAATCCATTTCCAAAAATACATCAAGAGTATCGTAAAATTCACTTACCGCTTTTTGCTCAAACTCATCAAGCGAATATTCACTCAACCAGCCCCATTTCTTGAGCCACAGTTTCCACAAGGTTTGCCATTGTTTTGCAGTTCTTTGGGATAGATTCAATCCTTGCAACCACTCAATACGTTGTTTTAGCAATTTCAGTTTTGCAGCTTGTTCTGACTGTTCAATCTGACTGTTTAAAAACTTGAAGCTGTAAAAGCTGTAGCCTGAGAGACTTTGCTGATGCAAAAACTTCCTGATTTCAAAAGCCTGCTCTCCCCAATTAAGATAAGTAGAAGTTTTTAAAAACTTTAAAGTTGCCAAATCAACACCATGACTTTTCAAAGACAATATATTTATTGCCGCTTCAATAATCGGTTGACTGGATAATGGCGTTGCTGCCGAAACATTATAGGCAGGTTTACTTTTATTAACCCAGGGCTTAAAGGTCTGTCGGTGAAAATGATTGGAAAAATAACGATGTACCCCTTCAATCTGCTCAGATAATTGATGCACAACAACAGCAACAGACTGATCCGGACTTTTATCATAAATGGCTTTGGCCTTTTGTGCCGCCATTTCAATTTCCTGTCTGGTATCATGTGCTTGCCAACGAACAATCGATTGGGTTTCTCGAGCGGGAAATTCATGTTCAATTTGGCAACCAATAGCCTGACACTTTTCCAGCATGACTTTTTCTATTGGCGTCAGCTCATTAAAGCCAACCAGAGTAATGGCCTGTGGAAGTGATGACTGAATAGTTTGAAAATGCTCAATCAAATAATGGATCAGTGTAAAACCTGCAATACAATTTTTGCCTGATAACCAAGACTGCAACTGGCTTATCCAGTGAATAAAGTTTTTACATTCCTGAGTATCAACCTGTTTGATATCTGATAACTGGAGATCCCATAAACTCAGATTCTTGTAGGCATCCAATACCTTTTCAGCAACACCCAGCGGATTGGTTAAATGCCATTTATTTTCTGCCACAATGTAATTCTTTATCCAGTTTTTAAGTGCCAACTGACTGATGATTTTAGGGAGTGTTTGTGAAAAGGAAAGCTGTTGCCAAAGCTGCTCACACCATTGGGAAAAGGAAAGCACCTGTGGCGATTGCACCACATCGCCCTCCCTCAAATCAGCCATAAAACCCGCAATCACTGCCTGTTGGGTACGCTGATTCGGGGTTAGAACCAGATGGTTAGAACCGGAAGTTAAATTGATTTTTTTTGTATTGATACTAATGGGCATTGAGTATCGTTCTTTTTCCCTAAAATTTCTGTGTCTGACATTGTGTTAAAGACCGCTGCAATATGCAAGGGATTCATTGAAAAATTGCATCCTGTAAACATTTTAAGCTATCATTGCCGAGTATTTTGAAGGTCTATTTATGAAAAAAATAATTATTTTTACATTTCTGTTTTCTCTTACATCATGTGCGGTTTTTAACAACCAGCAGAACGATGCCGTTATTGATGAAGAAACCCGGACCGAAACAGTAGAAGTCACCGATATTGTTGAAAGTATTGAAGAGCAATTGCCACCATACGATTTCACCAAGCTGGAAGCTCTAGCTCAAAAAACCAACTGCAATCCTCTTTGGAAAGTCAAACGAATCGATCCATCAGTCAGCAAATGGTATGTGGATGTCTCTGAATTAACAGGGCATGAAGGTGATGCAGCCTTTATCTGTGAAACCAAGCATCAAGCCTATGCTTATAAAATTATTGTATCGGTAAACAAGGAAAGTGAAATCTGGAAAAACTGCCCAATG
This sequence comes from Gammaproteobacteria bacterium, assembly GCA_029880585.1. Taxonomy (GTDB): domain Bacteria; phylum Pseudomonadota; class Gammaproteobacteria; order Enterobacterales; family Kangiellaceae; genus Aliikangiella. The sequence goes on along the minus strand of JAOUOC010000312.1, from coordinate 924 downwards.
GTCATTGATGCCGGATTTACTGCGCCACATCCTACCACCTTCAGAGTAATTAACCCTGAAGGTACACCTTTGTATGAAAGCGGGATGAAAGGTTGGCAGTCCAAAGACCGAAGCCCTGCCCCGGATAATGCCAAAATTGTTGAACCAGTTATTGATACCAGTGGTGATGATCTTGGTTTGATGTTTTATTGCTATCAATCAAAATGGTATGCGTTTTTTGTTCATTAGTTTTGATCTGTAGATGCTAATTCTAATTTTTTCTTTTTAAATAGCTTCATGATGTAATAACTTTCAATCAATTCCAGCACAAAAACAGCCAATATAATTTCCGTCAAATAGCGCAGCCAGACACTTTCGGCGTCAGATAAATCAGCAAACAGGCTAAACATAAATCCAATTGCAATCAGTATCATACCGATTGTTTGAATAGTTACGTATTGCTTTTCAGTTAACTGAATAAACCCGTAGGCTTTAACTTTTATTTCGCTCATAACATTTCCTATATATTTAAAATCTGCGGGCGCACGCATGGGTACGCCCCTACAAGATATTTCTCCACTTCGGTCGAAATGACATATTCTTTTTTATGGCGGGAAACGCAAGCTATCCCACCCTACTGATCGTCATTGTGGCGAAGGCCACAATCCATAAAAAGGTGATTTCACCCTCTCCCTAACCCTCTCCCTAACCCTCTCCCTAACCCTCTCCCAAAGAGGCGAGGGAATTTTAGTTCTTATCTCTTAGAACTTATAATTTTCCAACTATATTAATAAACACACCCTGATGGTTGTAGTCCAAATCAGTCAAATCATCGGAAAAATCAGCAAAGTTATAACCCAAACCAACTTTAAGGTTATTGCCAATGTGTCGATAGATGCCGATTAATGCGCCCGTTCTTTGATCCTGAGCATCAGGTAATTTCAA
>JAOUOC010000009.1 GCA_029880585.1 Gammaproteobacteria bacterium | reverse complement strand
GCGTCTGATGAAGATACATATCAATGGTATCTGGGTTTTGATTGGGAATTAACCCAAGGTGAATTGCAGGAATTTCAGGAAGATCCTTTTGCGGCAACCATTCCACAAGGAATGCATTATGAATATCAGGTTGATGCTACATCCTATGCGCCATATTTTGATATCAAATGGGAACTGGAAGATTTGGTTCTTAATTTCGGCATTCGTTACGATGTGATGGAATATGATTATCAGAATAATTTATCTGATGGTTCTGCATGTGATCCAGCAGTCGTTAACTGCCGTTTTTATCGTCCAGCCAGTCAGAAACGAGATTTTTCAAACTGGTCGCCAAAGCTGGCAATGAACTATCAATTTTCAGATAACCTTTCTTATTATTTTGAAGCAGCCAAAGGTTTTAGAGCGCCGCAAGCAACTGAGTTGTTTCGTTTGCAAGGAGGACAGACAATTTCAGATGTCAAAAACGAAGTGGTTGATAGTATTCAGATGGGTGTCAGAGGAAATCATGCTTCTCTGAATTATCAGTTAGCCGTCTATTCAATGGATAAGGATAACTACATATTTCAGGACAGCAATCGATTTGTGGTTAATAACGGGCAAACCAGCCACAAAGGTGTAGAACTATCTCTTGGCTATCAAATCAATGACGATTGGTCTGTTTTAACCAACAACACTTATGCCAGACATTTGTATGAGAATGATATTTTGATCAGTAACAACAGTATTAAAGGTAATTTAATTGATACAGCTCCCAAACATATTGCAAATGCGCGTCTGGATTGGCGTTATTCAGATTCAACCAATTGGCAACTGGAATATGATTATTTGGGTAATTACTTCCTTAACCCTGATAACTCGGCTTCCTATGAAGGGCATCAGTTGTGGCATCTGAGAGGCGTAATCAACTTTGATAAGACTCAAATCTCTCTAAGAATTACCAATTTAACCGATGAAGATTATGCTGAAAGGGCTGACTTTGGCTTTGGGCAGCATCGCTATTTTATTGGTTTGCCAAGAAGCATATCAGTTGGAATTAAATATTTAATGGATTGATGACTCTGGACGAGCCATCAATCATGTTATTTCTGATTTTTATGTCTTAACTCAATCTTTCTGAGAAATTCTGTCATAATCATTTTATAAATGTGGTCTTTAAGGTATTTGTCTTCTACACCGGCATCCAGATTGGGATTATCGTTAACCTCAATGACATAGGTTTTTTTCTGGTTTTGCTTTAGATCCACGCCATAAAAACCATCGCCAATCAGATTTGCGGCTTTTAAAGCGGTTTTGACAATCTCTTTGGGAGCGTCTTCTACCGCCATAGTTCGAAATCCACCCTCATCGAAACTACCATCTTCTGCATGCTTAACAATTTGCCAATGTTTGCCAGACATAAAGTACTGGCAGGCAAAGATGGGTTTTTGATTTAGTATTCCAATGCGCCAATCAAATTCTGTGTAAAGAAACTCCTGAACCAGTATCAATTCAGAAGTTTTGAAGAGTTTATCGGAAATTTTCTCAAATTCTTCATGATTGGCTGCCTTGAAAACACCACGCGAAAAAGCACTGTCAGGCATTTTAATAACCATGGGATAGCCGATTTGCTTTTCAGCTGCGGCAATATCTCCCTTTCCAACAATAACAGTTTTGGGTCGCGGGATTTTGTTTGCCGTTAATAATTCCGCAAGATAGACCTTGTTAGTACAACGCAGGATGGATTGAGGATCATCAATGACTACCATACCTTCACGCTCTGCCTTCTTTGAGAAACGGTAGGTGTAATGGTTGATGCGTGTCGTATCCCGTATAAAAAGCGCGTCATATTCTGCAAGACGAACGTAATCTTTCTTGGTGATTAAATCGACTTCCATACCTAGATTTCTGCCAGCCTTGATCAGCTCATTCAGTGCTTTTTTGTTTGACGGGGGAAGCGGATCTTCCGGATTATATAGAATTGCTATTTCATAACGGGGTTGCTTTCGTTTTCTTTTGCCACGCCAGTGTTTGTTGATATGCTGGACTAGAGCCTGCTCAAATTGTACCTTGTCTTCCTGTGATAGCCTTTCAATTGATAAGGGCTTAATTGCTGTAATTAACCATTTATCCTGCTTGCTAAAGGTAATACGTAACAAGGGGCAGGGGAATGTCTCAAAAATCTGTCGGGTTAATTCGTTCAGTTCCTGAATAGGGCTTTGACCAAAATACAGGTTAATGCTGACCTCACTAAAACTGGTGGCTTCACGTAATTTTTTTAAGCCTTTTTGGACTGCTTCATCCAGTATTGGCGTTGCCAATTGATACATGGTTTTGCTGCTTAAATCCAGCATAGTGCTTACTGAGGGTATAACCCTGTGCTTGCGAGCTTCCGCCAGTAAAGAGCAATAATAGGCAACACTTTGATAGTTGTAGTTTGTACACAGGTTTATGACCTGAATTCCTTTCATCAAAAAATAGTTTTCATTGGTCAGGTAGTCATCTATATGAACGATGGGATAGCTTACGCCATCTAAATGCCACTTTTTGGGATTTTCGACAACGATAATGTGGGTACTCATGAATGCTCCGTTATTTGGGCGAGTTAAATAAAATCAGTGCTGCGCGTTGTCCACTCCGACCATAGCGGCTCATACGAATAAATTCTTTGATGGGAATCGGCATATTGATGCAATCGGTAAACGTCTTACCCATTTCCCAATCGATAAAAGGGTCATGAACATAAATAAATCGGTCATCCAAACCGGTTACAACAACCCAATGTGGAAATTTTTCCTGATAGATTCGATAGGAACTGATCAGGATTAAAGGGATCCCCTCTGAATCCAGCTTGCTTTTGATCTCATCAATAGTCAGCTTTGCGTAGCTTAATGGAATATTTTTCCGCTTGATCTCTTGCAGAAAATCCTCATTAACCAGTCGAATTACCTCTTTTTTCTCAGGGTTTCGTACTGAATCAACAAAAAGGCCCTCATTTTCGCTGGCAAAGAGTTCAACCCGAAATCCTCTCTTAAAGGCCGCCAAAGCCATGCCAAATGGGCCGCATCCACCATGTCCGGATGTCATAAATATGGTTGTCGATTCACGCCATAGACGAAGTTCGGTTGTTCGACTGAAATCACACTCAGGATCCAGGGTTTTCATGGCCATCAACAAGGAAGCTGGACCACAAGTAAAATCGAGCGTTTGCTGATAATGTGGGACAGGTAACAGGTTGGCTGGTGTATGCACAACGAGCATCTTTTCAAAACGCAAGGCATCGGTATGGTCTTCATAATAGTCTTCATAGGTACCAAACTGACGGTAACCCAGTTTCTTGAAAAGATTAATTGAAGCCTGATTATCGGTGCGTATTTCCAGTCGCATATAGGCACAAACATTGTCCAGTGCAACTTTTTCAGCAGCTTCAACCAGTGAACGACCGACACCTTTACCTTGGGCTTCAGGAAGTGTGGCAATGGAATACAGTCTTGCCAGAGAAGTTCCTTTGTTAAACAACAACATTACATAACCGATAATGACTTCGTCATGAATATACAGCCAGGTTGAAGCATTACCTTTGGTTAACAAGTGTCGGAAATTACGTCGTGAGAGGCGGTCAATTTCAAAGCAACGATTTTCAATTTCCACCAGGAAATCAAGGTCTTGCAGTGTTGCAGGGCGTAGCATTTTGATAGGGCATCAATGGGCGCAAATTTTCGCGAAATGTATCATGCAACAGGTACATTTGCCATGAATATTTTGTGTTTATGATAAAAATATTTTAGACGATAAATTGGTGACATTTGCACAAATTTAATAGCGTTATTTTGTGTAAATCTGTGTTATTCTTACTTCAATAAAAAGTGATAGTTCATCTCAGATGAAAAAAACCAAAAAACTTGCCTGGATAGGTTTAATCATATATACCATTGCCCTTAGTCTATTGTTGCTGAATTCTTCCAACGACACTTTTGAACGTGCAGATTATGCGATTGTTTATGGCAATACGGTTAATCCCGATGGCAGTTTGTCTGATCGTTTAAAAGCACGCCTAGATGCTTCTATTGAACTCTATAACAACTCAACAGTAACTGGCATACTGGTAAGTGGAGCAGTTGGTAAAGAAGGGCATGATGAAGCCATTGTTATGCAACAGTATTTGGTACAAAACAGCATTTCTGAAATTATTGTCGATTCACAGGGCTATACAACCAATCTGACCTCAATAAATTCTAAAGCCTTGTTGAAAGAGGGTGCTTCAGTGGTCGCTGTCACCCAATATTTCCACACGCCAAGAGCAAATCTTTCTCTTGAAAATGCGGGTTTCAAGCAAGTGTATCGTTATTCTCCCGATTTTTATGAAGTCAGGGATATCTATTCGGTCAATCGAGAACTTGCGGCCTGTCTAAAATATTGGATAATGGATTTGTGATTTTGGCTATGGGTGATTCAATAGATAAAAGTATAAATGTTCAAACAATAAAAATGGCACCTTGGTTTTTATTAGTATGGTTGATTATATTCATAATATTTTGTTTTTATGTTGAACCAAACTTTTTGGTTTTTGCTATTGGTATTCCATTAGGGTTATTTTTCGCTTTTGTTTTACCGTTTTTTTGGAGGCGAAATTATGGATCTTGGGGATTTATATTCGTGGTAATTAGTCAGCCATATTTTTTTGAAAACTCTTTGAATGGCCATCAAGCATTCAGCCTTTCAATGTTTATGGTCAGTTTAATTTGGTTAGTTTTGAAGCATCGGCTTATCTCTTATGTTGAAAACAATGATAACAAATAGCTAGCCGAGTCAGTCAAAAGTGTTAAATACTATTAACTATATTGTTTACAAAAGAGTAAAATTTACCTTTGCTCACTCCCAAATTTTATAAAATAATCATATATTTATAGAAATAAGCTAAAATTGCATAAAAATTTTTAAGTTTTATGTGATTAAGGCTTGCTAGGTGAAGGTTAATGTCTTAAAATGCGCGCCCTTGAATACAGGTTTCCTGATTAAAGGTTATTAAATTTATTGTAATCCGATAATGTTAACGGGTTCTACAGAGATTGACGGAGAGAATGTCGCTATGTACGCGGTGATTCAGAGTGGTGGTAAACAACATCGAGTAGCAGAAGGTCAAACAGTTCGCCTTGAGAAAATTGAAGGTGGAATGGGTGAAGAGATTGCTTTTGATAAAGTCTTAATGATTGGCGAAGGTTCTGATTTGAATCTTGGTTCTCCTTACATTGATAAAGCAGTTGTGACTGGCGAGATTGTTTCTCAAGGTCGTGGCAAAAAAATCAAAATTGTCAAATTCAGACGCAGAAAGCACCACCGTAAACAAATGGGTCACAGGCAATGGTTTACTGAAGTCAAAATCACAGATATTAGTGCTTCTGGTGCGGCAAAGCCTAAAGCAAAAGCTAAGGCTGAAGAGCCTGCGCCAAAAGCTGAAGCCAAGCCAGCAGCTGAAAAAGCAACCGCTAAGAAAGCGACTGCTAAAAAAGCTACTGCAAAGAAGGCTACTGCTAAAAAAGCAACAGCCAAGAAAGCAACCGCTAAAAAAGCTAGCAAGAAATAGTTAGCTTAAGACGAATTTTTAGGAGAGAGTACAATGGCACATAAGAAAGCTGGTGGTAGTACCCGAAACGGTAGAGATTCAGAATCCAAACGCTTGGGTGTTAAACGTTTTGGTGGTGAAAGCGTTAATGCTGGTAGCATTATCGTTCGCCAACGTGGCACACATTTCCACCCTGGTGTGAATGTTGGTTTAGGCAGAGATCATACTTTGTTTGCAAAAGTTGACGGTGAAGTTAAATTTGAAGTTAAAGGTTTACGCAATCGTCGCACTGTAAGCATACTGCCTAACTAAAAGACGCATTCTAAAATCTGATTATTCAGATTTACGATGGTATAATAAAAAGCTCCGAAATCCGGAGCTTTTTTTGTATTTGAGAATTGATTTTCAATAGGTTAAGGCTAACAGACAATGAAATTTGTTGATGAAGCAGTCATAAGAGTTAAAGCCGGCAATGGTGGCAGTGGCCTGTGTAGCTTCAGACGTGAAAAATATATCCCTAAAGGCGGCCCTGACGGTGGTGATGGCGGTGATGGTGGTCATGTCTATCTGGTTGCTGATTCAGAACTCAACACATTGGTTGATTATCGTTATGTACGTTTTTATGGTGCGCAAAATGGTGAAAAAGGCGGTTCAAAGAACTGTACCGGTGCCAGAGGAGACGACCTTGAATTGCCAGTACCTGTTGGAACAAGAGCCATTAATACAGAAACCGATGAAGTAATTGGTGATTTAAGTGAAGTAGGGCAAAAATTACTGGTTGCCAAAGGAGGTTTTCATGGATTGGGTAACACGCGATTTAAAAGTAGTGTTAACAGAGCACCAAGACAAACCTCGCATGGTTCGGAAGGTGAATACCGTCAATTAAAACTCGAATTAAGAGTACTGGCTGATGTTGGATTACTGGGTTTGCCAAATGCTGGTAAATCTACCTTTATTCGCAGTGTTTCAGCTGCAACTCCAAAAGTCGCTGATTATCCATTTACCACACTTGTTCCCAATCTTGGTGTTGTGGCACCTGAACCACACAGAAGTTTTGTTATAGCCGATATACCAGGCGTTATAGAAGGTGCATCTGAAGGCGCAGGACTAGGTTTTCGTTTCCTTAAACATTTATCCAGAACACGATTATTATTACATCTGGTTGATCTCAAACCCTTTGACGAATCGGATCCTTTAGAAAATATTAAAACTATTGAAAGGGAACTCAATAATTACAGCCAAACCTATCAGTCTGAAATAGAAGATGGCGAATTTGAAAAATTGTCTTCCAAGCCAGTCTGGTTAATATTTAACAAGTGTGACTTGCTGGATAAAGAGACTGCCGAGCAAATGCAAAAAGAAATATTAAAAAAACTTAAATGGAAAGCACCTTATTATTCCATCTCCGGATTAAAATCAGAAGGTACGCAAAAGCTATGCTTTGATATGATGGATTTTATAGAAGCGAGAAATGAAGATTTAGAGAATAGAGAATAGAGAATAGAGAATAGAGAATAAAAGATAAAAGGACAGAGATTCGTGGAGCTGGGAGCGAGGAGATAGAAGAAGTACTAAGAACAAAATGAGAAGTACTAAGCAAAACAAAAAGTTGCTTGAGCGATATTCATCAGATTATAGAATGTTAGAACTTAGAACTTAGAACTTAGAACTTAGAACTTAGAACTTAGAACTTAGAACTTAGAACTTAGAACTTAGAACTTAGAACTTAGAACTTAGAACTTAGAACTTAGAACTTAGAACAAAAAAACCCGCTAAAAAGCGGGTTTTTATTTATTCTGACAAGGAAAATGAATTAACTCATTGCCTTGATTTGCGCATTAAAGCGACTTTTATGTCTTGCAGCCTTATTAGCATGAATAAGACCTTTACCAGCAGCCACATCTAATACCGAGGTTGCTGTTTTAAATGCTGCTTCTGCAGCTTTCTTGTCACCTGAAGCGATAGCTGCAACTACTTTTTTTACATAAGTACGCATCATCGAACGGCGACTTGCATTGTGCTTACGTCTATTTTCAGACTGAATAGCACGCTTCTTTGCAGATTTAATGTTAGCCAAAATTTTGCTCCTGATAAATAAAATGTAGGCTTGCCTTTTAAGGTGCGGGAATATACCTGTTTTTCGCCTTGATATCAAGGGTATTTATTATTATAGCCTTAATTTTGTACCGCTTTATCAATATATTTTATTTACTCAGTTTTGTTACTGTAAATCTTGAAATAACCTATAAGCTACCCTGAAACGACTTGGATGTTAAAATATCACATTTCTATGATAAACAAGTCAAGGAATTCATCAGCAGGCAATTTATTATTGCAGTAAAAAACTGTATAATATGCGCCTTCTGAACTATCCTGTAAGATGCAGTTTCCGTTGCTCAATATGAATAAATTTGTTGGATTAATTAATCCAATGATCAGCTTTATTGATATAGCGGAATCAGGCGTCAATCACACAAAATTGAAATGATGAGGAACGTTAAGGTGTTACAAGCATATAGAAGTCACGTTGAAGAAAGAGCTGCACAAGGAATTGTACCCAAACCTTTATCTGCCGAACAGGTTTCCGAACTGGTCGAATTGCTAAAAAGCCCACCTGCAGGTGAAGAAGAATTTTTACTTGAATTATTATCTCAACGAATTCCGGCTGGTGTTGATGAAGCAGCCTATGTAAAAGCAGGATTTTTATCTGCTATTACAAAGGGAGAAGTGAGTTCCCCAATTGTTGATAAAAAGCTGGCGGTTAAATTATTAGGTACCATGTTGGGTGGTTACAATATTTCAACTTTGGTTGAGTTGCTTGATTCAGATGAGCTGGGAGAATTGGCAGCAGAACAACTTAAACACACTCTGTTAATGTTTGATGCCTTTCATGATGTGGCTGATAAAGCAAAAGCAGGACTTGAGTCTGCTAAATCAGTTATGCAAAGCTGGGCTGATGGAGAATGGTTTAAATCCAAACCTGCTTTACAAGAAAAAATTACTTTAACAGTATTTAAAGTGCCAGGTGAAACAAACACTGATGATTTGTCACCAGCACAAGATGCCTGGTCACGTCCTGACATTCCTTTGCATGCCTTGGCTATGTTAAAAAATCCTCGAGATGGACTTGAAGGAAATCCCCTTGAAGTGATTGAAAAATTGAAAGAAAAAGGTCATCCGGTTGCTTATGTAGGTGATGTGGTTGGTACCGGTTCGTCAAGAAAATCAGCAACCAATTCTGTATTATGGACCATGGGTGACGATATCCCTCATATTCCAAACAAAAGAGATGGCGGATTCTGTCTCGGTGGTAAGATTGCCCCGATTTTCTTTAATACCATGGAAGACGCGGGTGCTTTACCCATTGAAGTTGATGTTTCAGCTTTAAATATGGGAGATGTGATTGATATCTATCCTTATGCAGGCAAAATTGAAAAAGATGGTGCTGTTGTTGCTGAGTTTGAATTAAAAACTGAAGTCTTGCTTGACGAAGTTCAGGCTGGCGGACGTATTCCATTGATTATTGGTCGAGGTCTTACAGCAAGGGCAAGAGACTTTTTGGGGTTGGATGCAGCTGATTTCTTCAGATTACCTGCAGAAGTTGATGAGTCTGGAAAAGGCTTTACCCTTGCGCAAAAAATGGTTGGAAAAGCCTGTGGATTGGCTGGTGTTCGCCCTGGACAATATTGTGAGCCAAGTATGACAACTGTGGGATCGCAGGATACAACCGGCCCAATGACCCGTGATGAATTAAAAGATCTGGCCTGTTTAGGGTTTACTGCTGATTTAACTATGCAGTCCTTCTGTCATACGGCAGCTTATCCGAAGCCTGTTGATATAGATACCCAACATACCCTGCCTGATTTTATTATGAATCGTGGCGGTGTTTCCTTACGCCCTGGCGACGGTATCATTCACAGCTGGCTTAACAGAATGTTATTGCCTGATACCGTCGGAACCGGTGGTGATTCACATACCCGTTTTCCATTAGGCATCTCATTTCCAGCTGGTTCAGGTTTGGTCGCCTTTGCAGCTGCTACAGGCGTTATGCCACTGGATATGCCTGAGTCTGTATTGGTGCGCTTCAAAGGTGAAATGCAACCCGGTGTTACATTACGTGATCTGGTTAATGCAATCCCTTATGCTGCAATTCAGGAAGGTTTGTTGACAGTTGCCAAGCAAGGCAAAAAGAATATTTTCTCTGGCAGAATTCTGGAAATTGAAGGTTTGCCTGATCTTAAAGTTGAACAGGCTTTTGAATTGTCAGATGCTTCAGCTGAAAGAAGTGCTGCTGGTTGTACAATCAAACTGGATAAAGCACCTATCATCGAATATTTGAACTCCAATATTACTTTATTAAAATGGATGATCAAGGATGGTTATGGTGATGCCAGAACTATTAGTCGTCGTATTGAGAATATGGAAAAATGGTTAGCTAATCCAGAATTGATGGAAGCTGACTCAGATGCTGAATATGCGGCTGTAATAGAAATTGATTTAAATGACATCAAAGAGCCTCTGTTGGCTTGTCCAAATGACCCTGATGATATCAAGCCTTTATCAGAAGTCGCCGGCGATACGATTCATGAGGTGTTTATTGGTAGTTGTATGACCAATATTGGTCATTATCGTGCTGCTGGCAAACTGTTGCAGAAAACATCAGCCATTCCGACGCGTTTGTGGATTGCACCACCAACCAAAATGGATGAGCATCAGTTAATGCAGGAAGGTTACTATAATATATTTGCGACTGCTGGTGCCAGAACTGAAATGCCGGGTTGTTCATTATGTATGGGTAATCAGGCGAGAGTTGCTGCCAATTCTACGGTTGTTTCCACTTCAACCCGTAATTTCCCTAATCGCTTGGGTAATGGTGCCAATGTCTATCTGGCTTCAGCTGAATTAGCGGCTGTCGCCGCTATTTTGGGCAAACTACCAACACCTCCAGAATATCTTGCTTATGCCAAAGAAATTGATACTATGGCTGATGATGTCTATCGTTACCTGAACTTCCATGAGATTGAATCATTTAAAACTTCAGCCTCTCAGGTAAGTATTCCAGTGCAAAACAAGGTTTATGTTAGTTAAAGACATATTAGCAATCAAGGCGCCAATTTGGCGCCTTTTTTGTGGATAACCTTCCCTGTATGACTAAATAGATTTAGAATCTCAATTATTATTAATTCCGTTGACAGATCATGAGTTCAGAAAAAAATCTTTTGCAGTGGCTTACATATATTGAAAGCTTTCATCCTGAAGAAATCGAGTTAGGACTAGAAAGAATTCGTATAGTTGCAGAAAAACTATCATTACTGCCTTTTAATTTTCCGGTTATTCTTGTGGGCGGAACAAACGGAAAGGGCAGTTGTGTAGCAATGCTGGAATCATTAGCCTTACAGTCCAATCCAAATGTGTGTTGTTATACCTCACCTCACCTGGTTGATTTTAACGAGAGAATAAGAATTAATGGCAAAAATGTCGATGTTCAACAACTTGTTGACGCATTCGAACAGATCGAATCAATGCGAGATCAAACGCCATTGACTTTTTTTGAATTTACCACGCTGGCAGCACTGCTAATTTTTAGTAAAAACAAACCTGATCTTGTTGTTCTGGAAGTTGGTTTGGGTGGTAGAAAAGATGCAACCAATATCGTTGAGCCGGATGTCTCTATCATTACAACTGTGGATATAGATCATACACAATGGCTGGGTAATGATATTAAGCAAATCGCTTATGAAAAGGCTGGCATCATGAGAAATGATAAGCATGCTTTAATCGGAGATAAGGCAACTTATGATTTACTTGTAGATGTGGCTGCCAATTTCCACAAGGAAATGAGTCTAATTGATATTAAAAATCGCAATATAGCAGGTATATGTCAACAAAGTGCGATAAATCATTACAATTTGCATGCTCAAAATATAGCGCTTGCAGTTGAATCCTATTCTTTATTATTCAAGATAAGTCTGACGGAGGAATATATCGCCAGTGCGCTTAAAAACATTCAATTTGCTGGTCGATTTGATTTAATTTCAATAAATCCTGATATCCTTGTTGATGTTGCTCATAATGTTCAGGCGGTTGGAAGATTAAAAGCGCAGTTGGCAGCTTTTAAGAAAGAGAAGAATATCAGGCTAACCTATGCCGTTTGTGGAATGATGAAAGATAAAGCGATTAACGAAGTCATATCAATTATTGACGGCGAAATAGATGAATGGTTATTTGTTGATCTTGATACGCCTCGAGCCAGTTCTGCAGATAGTATCAGGCAAGCATATTTGAAATCAGGCTTACAAAAAAACGTTGAAACTTATCCAGATGTACAATCTGCATTAACTATAGCAACGGCTAAAATGAATACTAATGATCTGTTATTGGTTTTTGGATCTTTTATTACCGTCGGTGAAGCCGTTAAAATTTGTAAAGGCCATGAACCAATCAGTTAAAATTAATTTATAGCGTATATAAATCAAATAATGCAGATTTATGCTGAAAATGTTAGTCTATAAAAGTGAACGAAATTTCATATTTAAGAGACTAACAAGAGAGAATCTAACAAGTCAGTAGTTTTGGGGAATTAATGGAAAATAGTTTAAAACAGAGAATTGTGGGTGCTATTGTTCTTGTGGCTTTAGCAGTTGTTTTCTTGCCCGCGATCCTAAAAGACAAGCCACGCCAGGAAGATTTTAACAGCAAAATCCCCGAGAAACCCAAAACACTAACAGAATATACCTTATCTGATGAAATTAAGAACAAGAACAACGCTTTACAACAACATCTTGATACTGTTGAAAAATTAGAACAAAGAACACCACAACAACAACTTCCCAAAGATGATTTAGAACAGCTGAATGAAAAGGTTAATAGTGAAACCGTTAATAAATCAGATAATTCCGTAGCAGATAGTAAACGAAGCGCAAATACAAAAGAGACATTTGTAGATGCCGCGTGGGTAATACAGCTGGCCAGTTTTTCGAGTAAAAATAATGCAGATAATATGGTAGAACGATTAAAGGTGAAAGGCTATAAAAGTTATACCCGAACTGCGTTGAATAATAAAAATGTTAGTGTGCATCGCGTATTTGTTGGACCCTATATTGAAAAGGAAAAGGCTGAAGCAGACAAGTTGGCAGTTGAACATGAAACAAGATTAAAAGGGCTGTTAATCAAGTATGACCCTGTAAGCCATTAGCACTGTGAGAATATCAATACAGGTAACTTTATTATTTTCATTATAAGTAAATAATTTAGGTAATTAACAATTAAATTACATTCATTAAGTGTATTTTTTGATAGAATTACGTCATTAAATTTGACGTCATTTTAACATTTTATGTAATAAGGATGATTGGTACTTATGCAGTGGATTGATTGGGCTATTCTGGTGGTTATTGCGGTTTCAGCTGGTATCAGCCTATTAAGAGGTTTTGTCCGTGAAGCACTTTCTTTGGGGGGCTGGATAATTGCATTTTTTGTTGCCAAGGGATTTTATGTCGAGTTTTCCAGTGTATTGGTCGATTATATTGAAACACCAAGCTTACGCATGAGTACGGCTTGGGGTATTCTGTTTCTAATTAGTTTAACAATCACGGGGCTAATAAACTATATTATAGGAAGTCTTGTTGAACATGCCGGTTTGAGTGGCATGGACAGAATAATGGGAATGACTTTTGGCGCTCTGCGTGGCGTTTTGGTTGTTTCCTTGGGTGTAATTGCATTGAAGTCATTTACACCTGTAGAAAATGATCCCTGGTGGATTGAATCGTCATTGATCCCTCATGTTGAGCAAATAGGCAACTGGTTCTATGATAATTTTAAAGATGCCGTGCCAGAGATCACCGATATGACAAATGATGCCAATCACTTTGTTAGTCATAAGCCGTTAAGTCAATAGCTAAGAGTTGTAAAAAATATGTGTGGTATTGTAGGTATATTCGCAACCTCTCCGGTTAATCAGAGTTTGTATGATGCATTAACCGTGCTTCAGCATCGTGGTCAGGATGCTGCAGGCATCGTAACAGAAAAAGATGGTATGCTTTATTTGCGTAAGGCAAACGGTCTGGTCAAAGATGTATTTCACACCCGCCATATGCAACGGCTTCAGGGTAACATTGGTGTTGGTCATGCCAGATATCCCACAGCAGGTTGTTCAAGTTCTGCAGAAGCCCAGCCCCTATATGTTAATTCTCCTTATGGTGTTGTTCTGGCACATAATGGAAACTTGACCAATCAGGAAGAGCTTAAAAAAGAAATATATGAAATTGACAGACGTCACATTAACACTAATTCCGATTCTGAAGTATTACTCAACATTTTTGCTCACGAGTTAAATAAAACAGTTAATGATATACCGACAGCAGAGGATGTTTTTTCTGCCATTAAAGCAGTTTACAGGCGCTGTAAAGGTGGTTTTGCCGCAATTGCAATGATAGTGGGTCATGGAATGGTGTTTTTTAGAGATCATTATGGCATTCGCCCACTAGTTTTTGGTAAAAGAGAAGTAAATGGTACAACCGAATATATGGCTGCATCTGAAAGTGTTGCTTTGGATATTCTTGGTTTCGAACTGGTCAGGGATGTTAAGCCGGGTGAAGCTATATATATTGATGGTCATGGTTATTTCCATTCCAGACAGTGCACTCCATTAAATGAACCTGCACCATGCATTTTTGAACACGTCTATTTGGCAAGGCCAGATTCCTTTATGGACGATATTTCAGTTTATCGTGCTCGACTTCGTATGGGTGAAAAACTTGCGGAAAAAATATTAAGGGAATGGCCCGATCATGATATAGATGTGGTGATTCCAATTCCTGATACCTCAACAACCAGTGCTGTCGAATTGGCTAATATTCTAAATGTTAAGTTGCGTCATGGCTTTGTTAAAAATCGTTATATTGGCAGAACATTTATTATGCCAGGTCAGCAGATTAGAAAAAAATCTGTCAGACAAAAGCTTAACGCCATTGATCTTGAATTTAAGGACAAGAATGTATTGTTGATTGATGATTCCATCGTAAGAGGAACAACCAGCCAGCAAATCGTTGAAATGGCAAGAGAAGCCGGCGCTAAGAAGGTTTATTTTGCATCAGCCGCACCAGCCGTTAAATACCCAAATGTCTATGGTATTGATATGCCATCAGCCAAAGAGTTGATAGCGCATGGACGAACGACTGAAGAAGTGGAAAAACTGATTGGCGCTGACAAATTAATATATCAGGATCTACAGGATCTAATAGATTCATGCCGAGAAGGAAATCCAAATATCAATCGTTTTGACACCTCTGTTTTTGACGGAAACTATGTCACTGGCGATATTGATGATGAATATTTGGCCATTTTGGAAGACAAGCGCAATGATTTCGCCAAAAGCAAAGCTAATAACATAGTCGATGTAGATACCGGTGATAGCGAAATTGAGGATATGATTGAGCTGCACAATGTAGGTGAAGGTTGATGTTAGCTAAAATTGCAGATATCGTTTATAAAATACTTGGCTGGAAAGTTGTAGGTGAGCTTCCAAAAGTTGATAAATATATGATCATTATGGCACCACATACATCAAATTGGGATTTTGTTTTCTTTTTATTATTGAAAATGAAGTTTGACTTAAAAGTCAGATTTATCGGTAAATTCTCTTTGTTTGTTGGTCCTTTGGGCTGGTTTTTACGTAAGCTGGGTGGCGAACCGGTTAATCAGAAGAAAAACCAGAATGTGGTTGATTCTGTCGTAAATATGTTTAATGAAAATGACAAAATGATTTTTGTCTTGTCTCCTGAAGGTACCAGAAGTTATAGAGATCATTGGAAAAGCGGTTTTTATCACATTGCGATTAAAGCCAAGGTGCCAATTAACATGGCATACCTCGATGCACCAACTAAAGAAATAGGATTTGGTCCAACGATTGAATTATCAGGCGATCAACAAAAAGATATTAAAAAAATTGCTGATTTTTATAAGGATAAAAAAGGTTTTAGACCCGATTTGGCATGTGATATATGTCTTAAATAGAATAATCCCTTTAAATTTAATACTTTAAAACAAAAGGAAGGGTGAGTATGGAAGCAGTAAAACATTACAATAGATTTTCGATTTCACTGTTTGCTATTGTGATAAAGCTTTTTTTACTCTGTTTTATTTGTTCATTCAAAACTCATGCATTTGATGATTATCGCCACAAAAAATCCTTTCAGGTGCAGGGCTTATCCATTGATGAAGGTCTATCACAGAGCGTTGTTTATGATATTGTTCAGGATGATTTTGGCTATATCTGGATTGCAACAGAAGATGGGTTAAATCGTTTTGATGGATATGAGTTTAATGTTTTCTATCATAAACTTAACGATAAGAATTCTCTTCAAGACAATCTGATATTTAGCTTGCTGAGTGATAAAGACGAAGGCATATGGATTGGTACACAGGCAGGGCTCAGCTTTTATGATTTTAAATCCCGGATTTTCACTAATTACGCGTACTCCAATGGGAATTTAAGGGCAAGCGTGTCTGCTCTGGCAAAAGTGCGAGACGTTCTTTATATTGGCTCAGATAACGGATTGTATTTTTTAACTGATGAAGGCAGGACAGAACTCTATATTTCAGAACAAAATCTGTCAATTGATGATGAAATTGTCGAAATTGATGTAGTTGACGATGTAATGTGGATAGTGACAGAAACCTGTGTTTATTCACTTGATGTAACGCAAAATCAAATAATGGACTACTGTAAATTACCAATCAATGATTCCATTAACGCATATACTTATAAAGATATTAAATATAAAGATGGGCTGATTTGGCTGGCAACAAACAAAGGCCTGATCCGATTCAATCCGGAAAATAACATAACCAAGGTCTATACACACGATAAGAATAATACAAACTCCCTTACCTCAAACTGGATACAGGATTTGAGTTTCGACAGCAAAGGCAAGCTATGGATTGCTTCCACTCGCGGTGTGAACATCCTCGATCCTACAGAGGAAATTTTTACCCATTTTCAACATTCACCATTCGAAAAAGAAACGCTCTCATCTAATGATGTGATGTCTATTTTTATTGATAAAACCGGTTTGATTTGGTTAGGGACGTATACCGGCGGGGTAAATATACTGGATCCCCATGAGACAAGATTTACCAACGTTTTTAGCCGAACAGAAATGAGCAAATTTGATGGTGGCAATGCAGTTCATGGCGTTATTAAAGATAATAATGAAAATATATGGGCTGCCAACTTTGGTGGTGGGCTGGTGAGATTGAACTTGCTAACAGGTGAGATAACTCGCCCCCTTCATGAGCAAATTGCTAATCAAAGCCACAATGTAGATTATCCTTATTCACTGCGTATTGATAATCAAAACAGGTTGTGGGTAGGGTTGGCAGGTGGACTGGTTGTTGCTGATCTGAATACCAATCAAATTATCCCTTTAAACGTTTATCGTAATGGTAAAAAATCAAGTGTTGAAGAGTATGTATTTCAGATATATGAAGATTCACAAGGTGAGTTGTGGATGGCCGCTGATAATGGATACTTTTATATCGACATTATTTCTCAAAGCAACAAGGAAATTACTATTGATCTGGTCCAGCCTTTTGGTCACCTGCCTGAAACTCTGACAAGTCAAAGTCGATATATTTCCTGCTTGCTTGAAACTTTTGATGGCAAGTTCTGGTTTTGTGGTTCTAGCGGCTTGGCAATGTATGATAAGAATCAACAAAAATGGTATCACTTTGCTTATGATATGGATGATGCCAATTCGCTTTCCAATAATGATGTTCAAGCGCTTTATGAAGATAGTAGAGGAATGTTATGGGTAGCCACCTCTAACGGGTTAAACAAGGTACTTATTGATGAGGCTGGCGAAGTAAGTTTTAAAAGGATAGCCAAAGAGCAGGGATTACCTAATACAACTTTATATGGTGTTTTGGAAGATCGGGATAAGAAGATCTGGTTATCAACCAATCTGGGGCTGGCCAATTACGTTGAATATTCAGGCTATATGAGAAGTTATAGAAAAGCAGATGGCATTTCCAGTAATGAATTTAACAAAAGTGCCTACTTTCAGGATGAGAACAACCGAATATTTTTTGGAAGTATTAATGGCGTTACCATTGTAAATGAATTTGATGTCCAGCATAAACAGGAGCCATTGGACATAAGGCTTACCAGAGCTTTTGTTGATGAGCGCGAACTTGATGTTGAGATACTCAATCAAATAAATTCGCCAACCATTACAATAAGTGAAAATGAATCAACATTATCTCTGTCGGTGAGCGCCCCTTATTATAAACAATTGGCGAGCCAGGTTTATCGCTATCGTATTCCGCTACTGGATAATAAATGGATTTATGCCAATAAATCCAGAGATATGAATTTTACCGGACTTGATGAAGGTCTTTATACGCTTGAAATACAGTCCACTGTTGCTGACATGCCATGGCCATCAAGCAGTTATCAACTATTTTTGCAGGTCAGAAAAAACTTTTGGAATACTCAGCAAGCATTTTATTTGTATCTGGCTATAGTCTTTGTATTGTTTCTCACTGGAATTGTTATGATTCAACGACGTTACAACCAAAAACTCAGTAGTTATGTTGAACGAGTAAAAGCGGAATCCTTGAGACTGAACTTATCTCGTGAAGCCAATGAGGAATTAAGAGTCAAGTTAAGTGAAAGTGAATCAAGGACACAGCATATTGAATCAGAGCTTGATGAAGTAAAACAACTGGTTGAAAGCTATGATTTCAGAGAAAGAGCTACGGGGTTTATACGATACAACAATATGGAAGCGATACTTGCATCTTTAAAAACTGATACTAAAACAATTCATCAACATAACATGATTATTATTTTCGATATCAAGAATTATGCTGATATTGAAAGTACATGTGGTCAGCTGGCGTCTGTTGAAATGAGTGCCTTTATCGCCAAAATGCTAAAACAGGGATTACCAGCTAACATACACCTGTTTTTTGATTATTACAATCGGTTTATATTGGTAGCGGATAATCAGGATTACGATGGTTTGCTCGATGAATTGTTAAATCTCGTTAGAGAAATAGAGGGCAGTTATATTGAAATTGCAAACGATTTAACCGCGCAAATTGATATAGCAATAAGTTATCTTGATACTGGCGATTCCGCCATGCAGGATGCTTCAATAATTAAATGTCTTACCGAGCTTTTATTGCTGTTACACGACAAATACAATGAATCTGAATTGGAAAAAATCATGGAAGTGATACTCAATAAACCGATGGATTATTATCAGGATATAACGATTGCGAATGATTCACTTGTTAATAGTGAGATAATTACATTAAAATTCAGTCAATAATATCTTATATCGCATTAGAGAGGTTTGTTATGCGGATCAAAATGTTTCAACTGGTTGTTTCAACCTTTATATCCCTGTCTGTTTTATTTAGTGGTACAAGTTCCGCCGCCGAATCAAAATCAGCGTTGAATCAACCACCTATCCTAGGTTTTGATTCCATTATTTTCCCACAAGTTGCAAATGGAGGTATGGTTGCTTCTCAGGAATCGCGAGCCACACAGGTTGGTGTTGAAATCTTGCAGAAGGGTGGCAATGCTGTTGATGCAGCTATTGCGACAGGCTTTGCTCTGGCAGTGACTTTACCAAGAGCTGGTAATATTGGCGGTGGTGGCTTTATGATGATCTATGATAAGAAAAGCCAAAAAGTATACGCGCTCGATTACCGAGAAATGGCACCGGCTCTCGCTTTTAGAGATATGTTTCTGGATGAATCGGGTAATGTGGACAATAAAAAAGCCAGATATTCTATTTACTCAAGTGGCGTTCCAGGCACCGTTGCAGGTATGGTAGAAGCTCATAAAAAATTTGGTAAGCTTCCCTTTAAAGATTTAGTTGAGCCTGCTATTAGATTGGCAAAAGAATTACCTATGAGCTATTCAATGGCTCAGTCGCTCAATGCAAAAAAAGATTATATGTCACGAGATCCGGGCACTAAAGCCATTTTTGTTAAAGGAGAAAATGACTTATGGAATCTTGGCGATACAATCGTACAAAATGATTTGGCAACAACGTTGACAAGAATAGCAAATACCAATGGTAAAGATTTTTATCATGGTAAAACTGCGGATATGCTTGAAAAGTTTTTTGTTGAAAATAAGGGGTACATTCGCAAAAGTGATTTGGCAAATTACAAGGCAATCTGGAGAGATCCGGTTTCTACCAGTCTAGGGGATTACAAGATCTTCTCAATGCCACCACCAAGTTCCGGCGGTGTTCATTTGGTACAATTGCTGAATATTATTCGTCAGTTTCCAATTGATAAGGCAGGTTCAAACACGGTTTATGAAACTCACATGAAGACCGAGGCGATGAAGTTTGCTTATGCTGACAGAAGCAAATACCTTGGCGATCCAGATTTTGTCAATGTGCCTGTAAAATTGTTAACTTCAGAGAGTTATGCCAAAACCATTGCAAGTAAAATCAGTATTGATAAGGTGTTGACCTCAGATGAAGTAAAACCGGGTCAATATCTGGATAATGAAAGCCCTCAAACCACACATTATTCTGTAATGGATCGAGAAGGCAATATTGTTTCCAATACTTATACCCTTAATTTTAGTTACGGTTCGGGTATTACTGCTAAAGATACTGGGATATTGCTAAACAACGAGATGGATGATTTTTCAGCCAAGCCCGGCTCTCCCAATGGATACGGTTTATTGGGGGGAGAGGCTAATGCTATTCAACCTTTCAAAAGACCTTTAAGCTCAATGACACCAGTTGTTGCTCTTTATAAAGATGAACCCTGGTTAGCAACAGGAAGTCCTGGTGGCAGTTTTATCATCAGCATTGTTATGAATACATTGCTTAATCGCATTGTTCACAATATGAATATTGCCGAGGCAACTATTACGCCAAGAATTCATCACCAATGGTATCCGGATAAACTTTTTGTTGAGAAAGGCTTTCCAGTTGATACGGCTAATTTACTGAAGCAAAAAGGGCATAATGTCGTGTTTTCTTCACCCTGGGGGAGCGTTCAATCAATAGAATATAAAGATGGCCTGTTCTATGGTTTTGCCGACCCAAGACGACCAGGCGCATCAGCTGAAGGTTTTAATAAGTAAAAATCAGAACCGGATCGAGTTTATTTGAGCTCGATCCTTTTGTTTTATCTAAAGAAAAACTAATGATAACTATTTAAGAAATAAAGAATAATCAAACCAATCAACACACCAATCGATTCCCATCCTGTTATATAACGCATCCATTTACCTGATTCATGGTTAATGTGGCTATGCTTGTGTTTATGTGTGTGGCTGGTATGCAAACATCCATCTGAATGGGGCTTGTGGATCACCACATGAAGTAATGAGCCAGAGATAAAAGCTTGTAAAATGCTAAATAAGCTGCTGTCTGTTGAGATGGGGAAGGATTGATTAATGAAATAGCCAGTACAGGTCGAGGCAGCCATTAAGCCCAATGTTATCAAAGCGTATTTTTCGCCGAGTAAAGGTTTTAACAACCACCAAATGGTTAAACCTACCGGAAGGCGGTGCAAAATAATTGCGAGCGTTAAATGATCGGTAGATTGCTGACCCTGATTAGCTTGAATGGCAGCACCATCAATAAAAGCATGGAATAACAAGCCTGCAATCCCAAGATATATGGTTAGTTTATGGGTGGTATCAGCAGCTCTATGAAAGGTTTTTTCAATCAGGGTAGGACCAATAAATCCAATAATGCTGAGCGCAATGGCAATATAACCAATCCTGGTAAAACTGGTCGGAATGGTTTCAAAGAGCACAATGCCAACAATGATAACAAGTACAATACCACTGGCTATTTTGTCTGTTCTTCTTAATGGACCAAATGTCTGATAAATCAAAGGGCCGACACAAAGAGAAAATAAACTGGCAATCAGGCTTGTCATTGAAATAATTTTCCGGGATTTAGAATATTGTTGGGATCCATGCTGCTTTTAATGGCTTTCATCAGCGCTATTTCGCTTTCATTTCGACTATATTTCAAATAAGGCGTTTTAAGTAAACCGACGCCATGTTCTGCGGAAATACTACCACTATAACCTTGTAATATCTTAAATATTTCTGGGTTTGCTTGTTCGCACAGTTGCTTAAATTTATCCAGTAGCATTGTTTCCGGTTTCAGGATGTTGAGATGCAAATTGCCATCTCCAATATGACCAAACCAGATATTCTCAAATTCAGGGTAATTTTTTTGTACAAACTGATCGACAGCCTGAAGAAACTCACCAACTTTTGAAGGTACAACGGCGATATCATTTTTATAGGGCGGGTAGTGGGCAATTGACTCAGATATACCTTCACGATATTGCCATAAATCTGTAGCCTGTTGTTGGCTTTGGCTAATAATACCATCCACCAGCCAGCCATTTTCGCAAGCCGATTCGAATGCCGAGAAAGCCTTGTCCATTTCAGCTTCGCTAACACAATCAAATTCAATCAGAACATAAAATGGGCTTGAGTTTTCAAATGGGGCTCTGAGATTTCGGTGTGAGAGAACTTTTTCCAATGCCTTGTGCGAGAAAAATTCAAAGGCCATTAAATCAAGGTTGGATTGAAAGTGAACCAGTAATTCTGACACGTCAGCAAGACTATCAACTGCCAGCAGCATAACAGTTGGTTCAACAGGCTGGGTTGTGAGCTTCATAATGGCTTGTGTAATGATCCCCAGTGTACCTTCGCTGCCAATAATAAGATGTCTTAAATCATAACCAGTGGCATTCTTGACCAGACCATTATTAAGTTCAAGTACTTCACCTGAAGCCGTGACAACAGTTAGTCCGGCTACCCAATCTCGAGTTAATCCATATTTGATGACTTTAATGCCACCAGCATTGGTTGCTATATTGCCACCAATCTGACTGGAACCAGCCGATGCAAAATCAACCGGGTAGTAAAATCCCTGTTCATTCGCATAGTTTTGCAGTTCCTGCGTGATGACGCCAGCGCCACATTTAACAGTTCTATCAACAGGATTAAAATCTGAAATCTGGTTTAATCGCTCGAGAGATAGAATAACTTCCTTATTTGCTGCAGTTGCACCTCCACTTAATCCGGTTCTGCCACCTGAAGGGACAATAGCAATTTTATTTTGATTGCAGAGCTTAACTATTGAGGCAACCTGTTCAGTATCGGCCGGTTTAACTAATACCAGAGGGGCAGCTTGAAAAAGTCCGCTCCAATCCTGACCATAGGTTTGAAGAGTATCGTTATCAGTGGATATGTATTTGTCGCCAACAATTTCTTTAAGTTGGTTTATCAAGTCATTCATTATGATATAAAAATGTGAGCTGCAGCATTATTCTCAAAGAATGTATTGTGAGGGCGAGAAGAAGTGAGTTCAAGTTATTTTATAGCATTAAAGGCAATTAATTAGTCATTTAATCATTATCTAAATATATGGTTACAGTAAAAGATATGCCAAAATAATCAATTATTGCTAATATTCAGTCTATTGATTCGCTTTAAGTCATTTTTATAACACAGGACAATCAAATTCCCAATCTATGCTCATACTAATAATATATATTGCAACCGCAGTCGGCGTTTCTTTTCTCTGTTCCATTTTAGAAGCAGTTTTACTTAGTGTTAATACGGCATTTATAGAAGTTAAAAAATCTGAAGGTAAACCATCAGGTGAAATACTGGATCGGTTAAAAGCTAAAATTGGAGAGCCGCTTGCAGCCATTTTAACGCTGAATACTATTGCGCATACAATTGGTGCAGCTGGAGCAGGCGCACAGGCAACTATTGTGTTTGGTAGTGCTTATCTTGGTATCTTTTCAGCCATATTAACCTTGCTGATTTTGATCTTTTCAGAAATCATTCCAAAAACATTGGGCACTCAATACTGGAAGCAATTGGCGCCTTTTACAGCACATACCTTAAAGTACATGCTGGTTATTTTAAAACCCTTTGTAAAACTGTCTTTATTTGTTACTAAAGGTTTTACCAAACATGGTGATCAGGTTTCTTCTGGTATGAGCCGTGAAGAATTTGCGGTGATGGCAGATTTGAGTAGTAAAGAGGGTGAGCTTGAAATTCAGGAAAGCCACTTTATGAAAAATATGTTACTGATGCAAAATACGCTGGTTTGTGATGCCATGACCCCAAGAACAGTTATTTTTAGTCTGGCTTCCGATTTATCTATTAACGAGTTTTTCCATAAATATGATAAAACACCTTTTAGCCGCATCCCTGTATATGAAGGTGAATCTGACAATATTACCGGTTATGTACTAAAAAGTGACTTGTTCCTGGCTCAGGCAAGGGGTAATTCAGATAAAACCTTAAAAGAATACTGCCATTCCATTCCGGTTATTATTGAAACCATGAAGCTGAAAGATGCCTTAAATGATTTTCTGACGCAAAGAACTCATATAATGTTGGCAGTTGATGAGTATGGTACGATTGAAGGCATATTGACGCTAGAAGATGTAATTGAAACTTTACTTGGCTTTGAAATTATTGATGAGAAGGATATGACTGTAGATATGCAGGAAGAGGCGAGGAAGTTGTGGAAGAAGCGAATTAAAGATAAAGGTTTGTCGATTTAGGTTTGTAAATATTAATATATTTGGTAATGTTTTTTTGATTTTCTTGCAAAAATAATTTTCCAAAGGATTTAGAAAATGTATAAAATATTAATTCTTGTATCGTGTTTAGTTGCTTCATTCAAGCTATCAGCAGTAGAGAAAACAGGTATTTTTGTTATTCCTGATTCAAACGAAAATAGCAGTTTAATTAGTTGTTATAGCTATTACAGTCAATCAAATAGTATAGAAAACAGGTCAGTTTGCGTTAAAAATTCACCATTAATTCTCGAAAAAGAAATGACATCTATTTCGGTACAGATGGAAAATCATGTGCAAGTTTTGAAAATTTTGGTCAACAAAAAAGCAAGCCATAGATTACATTCATTCAGTAAGGAAAATTTATATAAAAATATAATATTAATCATTAAAGGGAAAGTTATTTCAAATATGACTATAGTGACGCCTTTAATTAATGGAGAAATTAAGATAGCAGGTCTTGAGCCTGATGAAATAGATCATGCAATCTCGCATTTACATTAAACAAACTCTCAGGAAGTAAAGATTTCCTTTTTAACTCTTAAAATTGAATTGATATGAAACTCGGCGATTTTATCTCTGCTATCAGATCTGAATGACAACCCAATATACAAAAGATAAAAAAAGCAGGTAAAAGTCGATTGTGTATGTTAAAAACAAAGACTTGCAGAAGGAAAATAAGGTTGACATGGTGGGCGCTAGTGGGCTCGAACCACTGACCCTCGCCTTGTAAGGGCGATGCTCTCCCAACTGAGCTAAGCGCCCATGTCAAAGAAGTGTAATCACTTGAGGCGCGCATTCTATTGAGAATTGGCTCGTTGGTCAAGACAAAATTAAATATTTTTTTAATATCAGTTTTTGTTAAAATACCCGCCTTATTTTATTCAAACTTTTATTAGTGAACATTCATGGTAGTTAAAACACGATTTGCACCATCTCCAACCGGATATTTACATGTTGGCGGCGCCAGAACCGCTTTATATTGTTGGTTGCATGCCAAGGCAAAAAAGGGAAAATTTGTTCTTAGAATTGAAGATACCGATCTGGAACGCTCTACACCGGAAGCTGTTCAAGCTATTCTGGATGGTATGAACTGGTTAGGACTGGATTTTGATGAAGGTCCGTTTTATCAAACTCATCGTTTTGATCGATATAAAGAGGTTATTCAGCAATTGGTTGAAGCAGGCAATGCCTATGCCTGTTTTTGTAGTCGTGAAAGACTGGATGAGCTGCGTGAAACTCAAATGCAAAACAAGCAAAAGCCGCGTTACGATGGCAAATGTCGCCATTTGACAGCAGATCAAATCGATTTATCTCAGCCTCACGTTATTCGTTTTAAAAATCCGCAAGAGGGTAAAGTAGATTTCCGAGATTTTGTTAAGGGTGATGTAGTTTTTGCAAATGAAGAACTCGATGATTTGATCATTGCCAGAACAGATGGTTCGCCCACATACAATTTTACAGTGGTTGTAGATGACAAAGATATGGAAATAACACATGTATTGCGTGGTGATGATCATTTGAACAACACACCAAGACAAATAAATATCTTTGATGCATTAGGACACAAATCACCAGAATATGGTCATGTACCGATGATTTTGGGTGATGATGGCAAAAAGCTCTCCAAAAGACATGGTGCTGTGAGCGTGATGCAATATCGTGATGATGGCTATTTGCCGCAGGCAGTGTTGAACTATCTTGTACGTCTGGGTTGGTCTCATGGTGACCAGGAAATATTTTCTATTGAAGAAATGATAGAGCTGTTTGATATTAACGGTCTGAATAAAGCGCCTTCAGCATTTAACACGCAGAAACTTAACTGGCTTAATCAACACTATATGAAAACCATGAAAGTGGACGATTTAATGCCTCATCTACAATGGCATCTCGAGCAAGCAGAGCTGTCTCTGGATAATGGTCCTGCTGTTAAGGATTTGATCCCGGAATTTGCAGAAAGAGTGCAAACTTTAAAAGAACTGGTTGAAGTAATTAAACCTTATTATCAGGATTTTGATGATTTTGAACCAAATGCTGCTAAAAAACATCTACGTGGAGTAGCTGCAGAACCATTGCAGCTTGTTAAGGCAAAGCTTGCAGCTCTTGCTGACTGGCAAGCTGAAGCGATCCACAATGCGATTCAGCAAACAGCAGATGAATTAGAAATCGGTATGGGTAAAGTGGGTATGCCACTTAGAGTTGCTGTAACGGGCACTGGCATGTCACCAAGTCTTGATATAACCTTACTATGGGTAGGGAAGGATAGAGCCCTGAAACGCATCGACAAGGCGCTTGAATTTATCGAGAAGAGGCTGACTCAGGATAATTAGTGATGAATCAGGAACGGACTGCAATTTATAAGCGTTTTACAATTCTGACCTTGTCTGTTCTTTTTTTGCTATCTAGCAGATTATCGGCGAGAGAAAATGTCCAGATAATCACTCAAAACCCACAACAGGGCAGCATGATAATAGGCCAATATAAAGGACTGGGCGCCCTGTTTTTTGATGATCGTGTTTTGCTACGTAATCGTGATGGTTACTTTGTCTTTGGTGTTGGGCGCGATGCGCCAGAAACGGTTTATCTTACCTTGATTAGCGCCGCTGAAGTAAGAGATATACCAATTAACATCAAACAACGTGCATACAAAATTGAAAAGGTTAATGGTTTAGCTGCCAACAAGGTTAATCCACGTACAGATGAAGAAAAAGCAAGAATCAAGCGGGAATCGATTTTGATCAGAGAAGCTCGCAAGCATCAGTCACAACTTAATCATTTCCTTGATAACTTTATTATGCCCAGCAAAGGCAGAATATCAGGTGTATATGGCAGTCAGCGTATTTTAAATGGTGAGCCTAAAAACCCGCATTTTGGGCTTGATATTGCCAACAAAAGAGGTACGCCTGTTTTAGCGCCAGCAGATGGTGTCGTCCTGTTAACCCATAAAGATATGTTTTTTTCGGGTGGTACAATTGTTTTGGATCACGGATTTGGCATTACAAGTAGCTACATTCACCTTAATTCAATTGATATAACAGAAGGGGAGAAAGTTAAGCAAGGCCAAAAAATCGCTACAATCGGCTCTACAGGGCGTTCTACAGGGCCACATCTTGATTGGCGACTGAACTGGTTTGGTCAAAGACTTGATCCCGCTTTATTGATTAAAAAGGCAAAATAATGATTGAACAACTCAAAAAGCCAGATGGATTTATTCTGGCTTGTCTCGATGACAACTTCAACTGGCAAAAGGAATGGCAAAAGCTTGATGATTGTTCGTTGAGATGTGTAGATTCGGGCGTTATTCAGGTTAAACCTGATGCAGACTCTTTTGAAGGTGTTGTCATTTCATGTGGTATTCATGGTAACGAAACAGCGCCTATAGAAATTGTTTCACAATTAATCAGTAAAATAATCAAAGGTGAATTAAAACCAAAGATCAATCTGCTTTTTATTTTAGGTAATCCCGCATCAATGAAGATTAATCAGCGTTTTGTTTCGCTTAATATGAATCGACTGTTTTCTGGTGCTCATACGAATTATACAAAAGATGCTGAAAATACTTACGAACTGGAAAGAGCAGAAAATTTAGAGAAGTGTGTAAAAGTATTTTATGAAAAGCAGTCTCTATCAAGTAGACTGCATCTTGATTTACATACCGCTATCAGACCATCATTTCACAAGACATTTGCCATTAGGCCACATACAGATCACCTGTTTTTACCTGGTTCAAAGTTTTTGTTGAGATGCTTGGGTATTGAGGCAGTTTTGCAACACAACAAACCATCAACTACTTTTTCCTATTATTCTGTAAGCCAGTTAAATGCTGAGGCTTATACGCTTGAACTTGGCAAGGTAAAACCTTTTGGTGAAAACGATCCTGATGATTTCAGCTTGGCAATAAATTGTCTTGAAGCTCTGGTGGAACAAAAGAATCTACTGGAAGTCGAATTGCCTGATAGTAAACCATTGAAAAATTATGAAGTGGTTGGGGAAATCATCAAACAAAGCGAAAACTTCATTTTACATTTAGGTAAGGATGTTGAAAACTTTACCCCGTTTCCACCTGATTTTGTGATCGCCGAAGATTCGGATTATGTATATAGAGTGGGAGAGACTGAAGAATCAGTCGTATTCCCAAACCCTGATGTACCCGTTGGTCAAAGAGTCGCTGTTATGGTCAAGACTGTTTGATTTGCTTGTAAAAGTTTTTTTCACCATTTGGCCTGGTTCTGAACTTTTGATGTAACCACATATAATCCTCAGTATTTTCAAGAAGATATCCTTCCAGAAATTGATTTATTTTGGTTGCATCAGCCACAGTATCATCGGTTGGGAAACCTTGTAGCGGGGGATGAATAACCAGATGAAAAGACTTACCATCACTTGAACGTTTTTGTGTAAAAGGGATGACCGCTGCATTAGAAATCTTTGCCAGCCTACTGGTTGAATCCAGAGCGGTTGCCTGAATACCAAAAAAAGGCGCAAATGTCTTTATGTGATTGCCGTGATTCTGATCCGGTGCATACCATACAATTTCATTGTTTTTTAATGATTTCACTGTTTCGCGGATATTAGAATGGGTGATCAGTTTATTTAAATGCTGCAGGCGACCTCTACGCATCAAGGTTTCAACAAATTCATTTTTGTTTGATTTATACATTCCGGTAATGGGATAGTAGTGCGATAGCAAGCAACAACCTGTTTCCAGACTGGTAAGATGGTAACTGAGTAAAATGACTCCATTGCCTTTGTCTAGCGCTGCATCCAGATATTCCTGACCCTCAATAGTCGTTCTTTGCAGACGAGATTTAAGATCACTTAACCAGCACACTAAAGTTTCAATAAGCGCCAGACCAGTCAATTTAAAGTTTTCCTGCAAAAGTATTTTACGCTCATCTTCTGGCATATCAGGAAAACAAAGTTTTAAATTGATTTTGGCGATTTTTTTTCTTCGTGTTGCCACGATGTAGATAAGATAACCAATGCCTCGCCCCATCTTGATCTGGAAAGATAAAGGCAGAATGGCAATTAATTTCACTATTGGTAATACAATAAATCCATACCAATATTTAGGTTTGAGAAGTACTTTCATTAAACTGTCTTTCATGGTCGTCATTAAATCAAAAATAAATGGATTACAAACTATTCGCTATTTGTTGAAACATCTTTATAGTGATTAATGATTCTTCACCACCACTTCTCCAGAATGGATCTGCCGAGTTCTTGACAATGATAACATTTTTCTCTGGGTTAATGTAAATGTACTGACCATAAACGCCTCTGGCCATAAAATCGCCTTGCGGCTCATTTGGGATCCACCATTGATAACCATAACCAAAAATACTGGATGATAAGGGATTTTTGCCAGGCATCAAGTGTGGTTCATCGGGCGTAATTGAATCAATGACCCATTGTTTAGGAACAATTTGTTCACCTTGCCAATCGCCATAACGCATATATAAACGACCAAAGCGCGCATAGTCCCGCATCGTAACATTGATCGTCCCAAAAACCAGCTCCATACCGTAATCATCCGTTAACCATTTAGCATTGGATCTCATCCCCAGTTTGTGCCAGATTTTGTCTTCAAGATATTGTGCTGGCGCAATACCGGTTGCTTCTTTTAAAACCATACCAAGTACCTGAGTATCCATGCTGACATAGTGGTGATATTGTCCTGATGCTTTTTCAGATTCCAAAGATGCAGCAAATTCATTTATCGAGCTACCTAACGCTATTACACGCCCCATACGATTAATATCAGAGAAAAAAGCAGCGTAATCTTCATTAAAACGTACCCCTGTACTCATTTGCAGTACATCTTTTAGTGGTATGCCATCGTAGCCAGTGCCTTTCAAAAGGGGAACATAATCAGATACAGCATCATTAATGCTTTTAATATGGCCTTCTTCGATAGCTATACCAATCAAAGCAGAAACAAAGGATTTGTTGACTGACCAGGAAATATGTAATCCATCTTTTGAGTGACCCAGCCAATAATCTTCATAGGCAATTTTATCATCCTTAACGACCAGAAAACCTGTTGTATATGTATTGGACAGATGCTCTTCGACTTTCATTTGCTGGCCATTGTATTCAAACTGGTTGATGATTTTTAAATCAGAAATGCCAAATTTAAAATTTTGTTCGCCCTTGTTTATCACCTTATGGGGAAATATTTCAGACATAGTTTGAAAATTTTCAGCAATTACGCCCTCATTAAAAAGCGTAACAACTTTATAAAATCTATAAATCTCCTGACGATATACAGCAGAAATTATTAATGTTAGAGTAATGAACGATAAAAATATTCTTGAAATTAAACGTGATGTCATTGGCTTTATTTTATTTCTGTTCCATTATGAATAAAGTTTGAATTATAAATGTCTTATTGATAAAAGTCATGGTTATAAAAGATAAGTGTTAATAGAATATTTAAAGTTAGCTTAAAATTTTATTTATTGATTTCAAAGTTTTTAAACTTATTTGGTGAAATAAAAATATTATTGAAAATTCAGATAGATAGAAAGATTTTTTAACTTGTAGGTTTAGGGTTAGAAAATATTGGTGATTTTAATCCAGTTTTTAATATCGAAATTTTATTGGCAGAACTTTTTGTTTGTATCTAATGTCTAAGAGTGAGCAATTAAATGACTTCATCACAAATTAACATAGTTTTCATGATTGAAGTTCATCCAGATTGTTTGCTAAACCCATGTTACATTAACTAACATAGGAGGTAACAGCCTATATGAAAAGACAGAAGCGTGACCGATTCCAACGTGCTCACAATAAAGGTTTTACTGCGGGCATTAATGGAAAACCCAGTGATACTTGTCCATTTACAGCACTCGACTTTAAAGAACAATGGTTGGGTGGTTGGCGAGAAGCCAAGGAAGAACTCGGTAAAGGCTACTTTACTTAACATGACTGTTACCATTACATTTTAAATTTGATTGAACTTATCAGGTAAACTGACAGCCCTCTTTGAGGGCTTTTTAATTTCTAATATCCATTTTGCTTTAATAGATTCACTGTTATAATGCGCTAGATTTTTTCATATTGGTTAGGCGTTAGATTGAAGAACAGTCATTGTTATTTGATCTTAAATTATCTAATGTTGGTGAAAATGGCTGTGAAAGCGGCCTGAAACAAAATAGCAAAATTATGCAAACACTTAGAACAATCGATTTTCCTTTCCCCAAACCTCCAAAAGTTTTATCTGATGAGCAAACTCAAAGATTGAACAAGCAATGCATTGAGCAAATCAAAAAAAACAAGGCTGTTTTGATAGCGCATTATTACACGGATTCAGCTATTCAAAAATTGGCAGAGGAAACTGGAGGGTTTGTCGGCGACTCACTTGAAATGGCAAAGTTTGGTGCATCACATCCAGCGAAGACGCTGGTTGTTGCCGGCGTAAGGTTTATGGGTGAAACCGCTAAAATGCTCAGCCCTGAAAAAAAGATTTTAATGCCAACACTGGAAGCTAATTGTTCTCTTGATTTAGGTTGTCCGGCTGAAGAGTTTGCTGAGTTTATCTCTCAGCATCCAGACAGAACAGTTGTTGTATATGCCAATACGTCTGCAAAAGTTAAAGCGCTGGCAGATTGGGTTATCACCAGTAGCATTGCCGTTGACGTTATCAAACATCTAGATGCCAAAGGTGAAAAGATTTTGTGGGCGCCAGACAGACATTTGGGCCGTTATATTGCTCAAAATACTGGCGCTGACATGGTTTTATGGCAAGGTCAGTGCATTGTCCATGATGAATTCAGCCATCTGGCACTTGAAAAAGCAATAAAACTTTATCCAGAAGCCGCTGTTCT
>JAOUOC010000311.1 GCA_029880585.1 Gammaproteobacteria bacterium | reverse complement strand
GTTTTACCGCAAAAATGTTGGCTGCAACACAAAAGCCTTTATTGTTATTACGATAATAGTCTGGATGTAAAATCATTCCCGCTATGGCAGCGGGAGTGAGATGTTTTAAATAGTATTTGTTTTAAATAGTGTTTTTGCTTGACTAGTATTTTATTCCACAACAGGCAAATCAAAGGCAATCAACACACAAGGTTTATCACTGGTATTTTTGTATGAATGAACTGTTGTAGCGTCCTCTACCAGAGAATCACCAGCTTTAAGCAAACGAGAGTTTTCTCCTCGATATTCCAAAATTTCACCAGATTCCACATAGACAATACCGGGGCGAATTTTATGATGATGTTCACCGATCGTTCCGCCTGCTGCGACTACAATTTTTCTTGCACGAATGTTATAACCCTCCATTGCAGGAACCTGATGTTTTAACTCAAAACTTTCCAAAGGTGTAACTGATACACCTGTCATTTGTAGTTGTGCGGCATGAACTGAAAGTAAAGAAGCAATAACAGCTGAAGTTAATAATATTGTTTTAGTGATATTGTTTTTCATGATGACTCCTGAAACAAAAAATTTGACCACAGTATAAAGGATATCAAAATGGAGTTCGAGAGGGATGAGAAATGAATTTCTCATCAGGAGCGGGATACGGGGAGCGGGATACGGAAACCGGGTTGCGAGTTTCGGGTTACGAGTTTCGAGAAAACTCCTTCGCCCTTTGGGGGAGGGAAATTCATTCAAACAATTCCGTCATACTGGCGAAGGCCAGTATCCAGTAAAAATAAAAACACGGATGTAATAGAAAATGAAAAAGAGTAACCTAACAATGATCCTATGCATATACTCATATGTTGCCGATATGTTTGGCGGATGAGGCTTGGCTTATCCGTCATACAGTTATACAGAAGCTAAACAGCTTCCTTTTTCATTGGTTGTCGTTTCATATAGGTCAGCGATCGCCACAACCATTCAAGAGGACCAAATTTGTAATATTTTAGCCAGATTGGACTAATAATTAACTGTGCAATCCAGATACTGAAAACTACATAATACAGCTCATGACGTGCCAGTTGTGCAAATAAACCGAATCCAATACCATAAAACACAATACCACAAATAATCGAATGAGAAACATAATTGGTTAAAGCCATTTGTCCTACGGCAGCCAATGATTTTTGCAACCATGAAAAAATGCCGGATTTGCAAAACAATAATAATAATCCCAGATGTCCGACTGTCATTCCCAATCTGCCCAACCAATAAGTATCCGATGTTTGATTAAATGCTTGAATCGAAAATTCACTTGAGATGAGGGTCGTTACTTCATAATAATTTGTTGTTAGTCCAACAGCGTAACCGCCTAGCATCATACCAAGGTATAATCGGGTTTTGGCCTGTAAAGTCATCACCCCTAATTTAAATAGCGCCATACCTATTAATATCATGGAAATTAAATCATAGAAATAACGATAAATATGTGATGACTGCATATATACACTCGCAGGCACATTATGTATAAAATGTTCAGTGTAAGAACCAAGAATGCCGTCAATTTTTTTCTGTATTTTAGCTTCATCCGGCTTCATATCTTTTTCTATTTCTTCCCAGGCTTCTATATCCTCAGATTGTTCTTTGGTTAAAATAACATTGTCGTTTTTCAATTCAATAGCGGCCGTATATTTTAGGTAATTGTCATTGATTCTATTCTTTTTTAAACCATCTAATACTGCTCCAAACAGCAGGAAAGCGATAGCAATAATAAACAGGTTTTTGGGAGACAAATGACGAAATACATAAGCTATTAATGCAAACAAACCATAGGCAAATAAAATTTCCCCAGACCAAAGCAGTATATAGGCATGAATTACACCAAACAGCATTAACCAAACGTTACGACGAAAATAAATATCTTGAGAATTTGCAATGCCGGATTTTTCAAGGCGACTGGTCAGTAGAATTATTCCAGCACCAAATAATATCGAAAATATGCCACGCTGAGTTCCTTCAAACAACATTTCTGTAGAAATCCATGACCAAAGATCATAACCTTCAGCGCCTCCATAAATTGTTGGATCTTGATAGGCATAGGGCAGTCCAAATGCGGTTATATTAATCAAAAGAATACCGAATAAGGCAACCCCTCTGATGATATCTAAGGTTAGAAAACGATCTTTATTGGTAACAGGCTTTACCATACTTGAATTGTCAGACACAAATCACCTCCATGAAATTTAATGCTGGTTAATATAGGTTTATATAATAATCAGATAGGTCATCAGGAGGAGACTACTTTCCCTGTAAAGCAGCACTTCATATCCATTTTTATTATTGGTTATATTTTATATACTAACTTGGATAAAGATGCAAATATTTGCAATATTCAGAAACTCAAAACTGGGTCATTTGAACTTGAAAATAAATGGTGCCGAGAAGAGGACTTGAACCTCCACGGGAATGCTCCCACTAGCACCTGAAGCTAGCGCGTCTACCAATTCCGCCATCTCGGCATAGCGTTTTTTTAGAATACTCTCAAGAATTTAAGAATATTCAGGCGGCGAACTTTACTCGTAGTGAATGTTTTTGTCAATTGGAAAGATGTAAGATAGAGAATAAAAAAATGTCTTAGTTTAGACTTACAAACAGTCAGAAACAAAAAAGGCTAGTGCGCGCTAACGCTCTAGCCTTTGTCGTATATGGTAGCAAGGAGTGGAGTTGAACCACCGACCCCATCATTATGAGTGATGTGCTCTAACCAACTGAGCTACCTTGCCATAGGTATTGTCTTTAAATTTTGTCGCACATATGAGACAAGATTCAAGAGCCGCGTATTCTGAAGTTTAGCGCGGGTTTTGTCAACTCATAGAAGTAAATTTTTTGGATATTTTACGAATAAATTACTATTTGTTTTTAAGTTTTTGCAAATAACAATTTATCTAACATCTACAACCAATTTTCGA
>JAOUOC010000310.1 GCA_029880585.1 Gammaproteobacteria bacterium | reverse complement strand
GTTGAGTTCTGCAATTGCCGGCTATATTGGTATGTTAACTGCAACCAAAGCAAATGTCAGGACAACGGTGGCAGCAGCCAATGAAGGTTCAGCAAGTGCGTTGAAAGTTGCCTTCTACGGAGGCTCTGTCATGGGGCTTGCTGTTGCTGCAATGGGGCTTCTTGGCCTTGGTTCACTTTACTACTTCTACGGTGCAACGCATGCAGAAGCTATTCATGGCTTTGGTATGGGTGCTTCAACGGTAGCACTTTTTTCACGTGTGGGTGGAGGGATTTTTACAAAAAGTGCTGACGTTGGTGCCGATTTGGTTGGTAAGATTGAAGCAGGTATTCCTGAAGATGATCCCAGAAATCCTGGTGTAATTGCTGATAATGTTGGTGATAACGTGGGTGATGTTGCTGGTATGGGGTCGGATATTTTTGAATCCTACTGCGGTTCGATGATAGCAACTATCGCAATTGCTTCTACCATGAGTATAGTAACACTGACAACCTTATCTGAATCAGCTAGTGCAGAGTTTTTGATGTTATTGCCTCTGCTTCTCGCTTCAGCCGGTTTGGTATGTTCAATCATTGGTATTTTGATTGTTAAGCTGTTCTCTAAATTAGAGCCAGCCAAGGCATTAAGAACGGGTACTTTGGGAGCAACATTGTTATTAATTGCCGTTGCTTACTTCATCATTGAGTCACTCGGGCTTAACGTGAATATCTGGTTCTGTGTAATTGTTGGTGCTGCCGGTGGAAGTATTATTGGTCTGGTTACTGAATATTATACTGGCGGCAAGCCGGTAAGAACTTTAGCCAGAGATGGGGAAACAGGTCCTGCTACAGTTATGATTGGCGGTTTGGCTTTGGGTATGGAGTCAGTTGTCATTCCGGTTTTAACCATTGCAGGTATTATTTTTGTTAGTGCAGAATTACTTCCGGAAGGTGCAGGCGTTTATGGTGTCGGTATCGGCGCTGTTGGTATGTTGGCTACTGTTGGTATCACTATGGCGATTGATGCTTATGGTCCAGTTGCAGATAACGCTGGCGGTATTGCTGAAATGGCAGGTTTAGGTGAGGATGTTCGTAAAATCACTGATGAACTTGACGAAGTTGGTAACACAACAGCTGCTATTGGTAAAGGTTTTGCCATTGGCGCAGCCGGTCTCGCGGCGTTAGCTATCATTGCAGCCTTTATTGAAATTGTTGACAAAAATATCGATGGATTTAGTCTGGATATCAGTAATCCTCTGGTATTAATGGGAATGTTTATTGGTGGTATTTTCCCATTTATCGTTTCAGCAATTACAATGCGAGCAGTGGGTTCAGCAGCCTTTGATATGATCAAGGAAATCCGTCGTCAATTTAAGGAAATTCCGGGTTTGATGGAAGGTAAAGCAGATCCTGATAGTGCAAAGTGTGTAGATATTGCGACACAAGCTGCACTCAAGAAAATGTTGTTACCAGGTGCATTGGCAATTGCCGCACCAGTAGTTATCGGATTTGGCCTTGGTGCTTCAGCATTAGGTGGAATGCTTTCAGGTGCTTTAATCACTTGTGTATTGATGGCACTCATGATGGCTAATGCTGGTGGCGCGTGGGATAACGCCAAAAAGTATGTTGAAAAAGGCAATTTTGGTGGTAAGGGTTCAGATACTCATGCTGCTGTGGTTGTTGGTGATACTGTTGGTGACCCCTTCAAAGATACTTCAGGTCCAGCCATGAACATTTTGATCAATGTTATGGCAATTGTAAGCTTGGTTATTGCGCCTTTATTGCAAGGATAAATAGCGCATAGTCTGTAACAAATCAAAGGGGCTTTTTAGCCCCTTTAGTTTTTAGATATTAAGCAGCCTGATCAATTTTCTTCGGATCTTCTCTAACAACAACCGTATCCATTACATGTGAAATTTCATCTGCTGGCATGCCGACAGCTTTGGCATGTTCGGTAATCGCGTCAGCACTTGTGGCTTGATAAATACATAATGTACCCAACGTACCATCTTCTTCGGTAATAACATAACTGCGTATCCACCTGATTTTATCGGGCATATCTTCATTGCCAATTTTAAGAGACTTGTCAGCAATTGCCTTAAGTTCATCTCCATTTTTCCATGCGTTGCGTCTTCTAATTATAAAAGTATCCATTTTGTCCTCCATTTGACATTGGTTAACTTAGGCTGGTTAAGTATTGCACAATTAGTTATTGATACCTGCTGGCTTATGTGACAATGTAACAGGGTAAATTGGTCAGTTAAGAGTTTTGCTTATCAATTTGGCCATTTTTGTCAGATTTCAGTGCACAAGGAGGTGATTATGCATATTACTGTATTATCTACTGGTCAAGGGCTGTCTTCTCTTGTGGCCGCCCCATTTGAATTATTTAAATACACAGGTGTTTTATGGAATGATTTGTTAGGCAAAAAGCAGCAAGCAAGTTTTGAAGTAGTTACCGCTTCGCAGGATGGCAAACCCCAATTGTTTGACAGTAACATCATTGTTAAACCTGATCAGAAAGCCTGTAGTATTGAAGAAACTGATTTGGTTTATATGCCTGGCATGGGTGTAGAAATTGATAAAATGATTGCAAATAACCCTGATGTTATTAAGCTTATCAAAAATCAGGCAGAAAAAGGAACTATTGTTGCGGGTGTTTGTAGTGGGGTTGCTATGTTGGCTGAAGCAGGAATTCTGGATGGTAAAGAGGCAACAACTCATTGGGCTTTGGCAAAACAATTTAAGCAAAGATTTCCTGCAGTAAATTGGCAAACAGACCAGTTTATTACTCAATCAGGCAACATATTTTGTGGTGGTGGAGTGTATGGCGCTTTGGACTTATGTTTAAGATTGATTGAATATTTTGCAGGTTACAAGATAGCCAAACAATCAGCTCAGGCGTTTTTAATTGATTCTCCCAGAACATGGCAATCAAGTTATAGTTCATCTCTTTTAAAGCAAACTCACCATGATGAAAAGATAAAGCAGGCGCAA
>JAOUOC010000308.1 GCA_029880585.1 Gammaproteobacteria bacterium | reverse complement strand
AGATAACAAAATAAGAAGCGTGATATAGAGCAGGGATTTTTTCATAATTTTTAACTCGTTTATTGAACCGTTAGAAGATACACACTTATTTTTATCAGATCAATTTATATTCTTTAACATTGATACACCTTAGCTGTTTAGATTTAGAAACACAAAACTACTTGCACCTGTCAGCCAGTTTCGGTTTAATATCAGTTCCTTTTTTTGGACACTCAGGACATTAAAGATGAAAACACTTCAGAAACACTTATTTAAATTACTTTTATTAGCTATTGCCTCCAGCGTTTCAGTTGGCTCTCAAGCTGATGACAAACTGGAAAAGATTGTTGCAGGCAAACACAGAACAGAAAGTTATGCAGCCAGAGATAATTACAGAAATCCGGTAGAAACACTAAAGTTCTTTGGCATTAAAGACAATATGACAGTTGTTGAAATTTCTCCTGGTGGTGGCTGGTACACAGAAATTTTAGCCCCTTATTTGAAAGATAATGGTACTTACATTGCTGCTGGATATGATCCGGAATCTAAAAGCGATTACTACAAACGCGGCGCTCTTTCGTACAAAAAGAAACTGGATGCAAATCCTGAACTCTATGGCAAAGTAAAGTTAGGTATTATGGAAGCGCCCGATAAGATGGATTTCGCTGCGCCAAATTCTGCAGATATGATTGTGACATTCCGCAATACTCACAACTGGAATAGCAGCGGTAATGCTGAAGTTGTTTTTGCTGCGATGTTTAAAGCATTAAAGCCAGGTGGTATTTTAGGTTTGGTTCAACACAGAGCAGGTCACAACTTCCCTAAGGATACCAGTGGTAAAATGGGTTACCTGCGTCAGGATAAAGTGATTGAAATGGCTGAAGCTGCCGGTTTTAGATTGATCGATAAATCAGACGTTAATGCTAATCCAAAAGATACCAGAGATCATGAAGCTGGTGTCTGGACATTGCCTCCTGTTCTTCGTTTGAAAGAAAAAGATAAAGAAAAATATATGGCGATTGGTGAGAGTGACCGAATGACGTTGAAGTTTGTGAAGCCGGAAGCTAAATAGTTTTTACCACAGAGGCACGGAGCGCACAGAGGTAAAGATCAAAAGCTTTTATATTTTGAAAGGCGTAGCAGTTTCAACTGTTGCGTCTTTTTTATTCTTGTTTTACCTGGTTTTTCTCATTTTTGCCTGTCGAATTCTATTCAACAATTCCTCTTCAGCCAACTTCGCACCTTCCTTTGCATCGAGTACAAAATGAAGCATTTCCGTATCACCCTCGGCATCACCAGCAAAAAGCCCATAGTTTCTAAAAACAAGAAAATCCAATGCATCCTGACTTGAAATCCCCAGTTCAATATATGCATCATTGTCGCCACCTTCTGCTTTACAGGCCTTATAAAAACGCTTCCAGTCACCCTGCGCGTTGGCATAAGCTACTTTTAAACTATTAAGTGAAATAATCAGGTGTTCAAAACTGGTCTTAAGTTCTCTGGTGGTATCAAGCGCCTTTTGTAATGATTCTAGAACCTCAGTTTCTGAAATGATGACTTCGCGAATTTCTTTAATCATGTCCAACTGCTTTTTAAAACCCTGCTGCTGTAATTTATAAACTTCTCCTATCTCATCATCCTTTTTGGCAATTTCCTGTGCTTTTTCATAGCTACATTTTTTCTCATCAGCTGCAAAAGTTGAATTCATTGACAGACTGGTCATTATTGTAACCAGTCCCAACTGAACAATTTTCAAACGATATATTCTGGCTTTATTGAGTAACACACCCATAGAAACTTCTACCTTATCTTAACGTTTTATAATTTTCTCAACACCTATCCAACCCAACACCAATACGCCACCAGCTAACACACCAAATATGGCCGTTAGTAAAGGCATAAACAGGTATTCCATAACAGTACCGATATAACTGATTGAAGAAGCTGCATGTTGCCAACTCTCTGTAACTGGCTCAATGGCTGGAATGCCATGCATTAAAATACCGCCACCAACCAAGAACATGGCAAGTGTTCCAACAACCGATAAGGTTTTCATTAAAAATGGCGCAAAAATAAGTAAGGCTTTTCCCATTTTTCTTTTAAACGAACCCCAAATATCCTGTGCGGTTGTTTTGAGTAAATACAATCCGGCATCATCCAGTTTAACGATACCAGCTACCAGTCCGTAAATCCCAACAGTGATCAAAAGCGCTACACCAGATAAAACAGCAACTTGCATCATAAAAGAAGATTGGCTAACAGTGCCGAGAACAATCACGATAATTTCCGCAGACAAGATAAAATCCGTTCTTATTGCCCCTTTTATTTTTTCTTTTTCCAGAGCCACCAAATCAGCTTGAGGGTTTATTAAGCTATCCATAATGGCTTGCTTGTGTTCTTCCACTTCTTCCTTGTGAAACATGGCATGGATCAGTTTTTCGACGCCCTCAAAACATAAAAAAGCACCACCTAACATTAACAAGGGTAAAATAAGAGCGGGCACAACAGCACTGATCAACAAGGCTGCAGGAACCAATATTGCCTTGTTCACCAATGAGCCCTTGGCAACAGCCCAGACAACAGGAAGCTCTCGATCTGCTCTGACACCAGTCACCTGTTCAGCATTCAAAGCCAGATCGTCACCAATAACACCAGCAGTTTTTTTTAAGGCTACTTTGGATAGAATTGCCACATCATCAAGAAGAGTTGCGATATCATCAATTAATGCAAATAAACTGGAACCTGCCATGATTATTTCCTTGTGAATTTTTAATACTATTTATAACGACTGTTTTTATAACAATCTGTTTAAGATGCTATCAATTTTTGCACCTTTTACCCTGCGCATCAGTGTTCTTGCTTCATCAGGATAGTGACTGATGGTTTCAATTTCCGAAACATTTTTCACCAGCGTCGTGTGAGTTAATATGGTTTGAAACTCTTCTTCAAATTTTGCTTTTAGCTGTTCCTGCTTGTCATGAATCAAAATGCCATTTTCCAGATC
>JAOUOC010000309.1 GCA_029880585.1 Gammaproteobacteria bacterium | reverse complement strand
TTTTATTGATATATGATTGGAGTTGTTGCAAAAACAAGTATTGATGTAGAAATAACTAAGATAGGTAAAATAACATACCACCAGTTTTTATTTGATTTCCAAAATTTTACTCTAGAAAAGAAAACTGTTATTAAAGTAATAAAAGCCCCAACCCATTTACCCCATGAGAAATAACAGGATAATGATTGAGAATTAATCAGTTCACTTGAACAAAGATGAGAGAACACTTCGCTACCATCATAGTTATAAAATTTCACTATAACAATTCCTTGAAAAAAAAGAGTTACACAGGAAAGAATAAAAATAAACAACATTCCTGGTATTTTTTGATTGTTATAATTATCTTTCATTTCTTATTTACCTTATGAAGTGCAATAGATGGATGACGATTAGGGACAAAACCAACCAGTCCACCCATAGGGAGTATCCTACACGATAGATGAATAATAACCTACCGATTTTCGACTAATCACCAAACCATTAAACTTGCAATGATAATAAGATAAGTTCAAAATCACTCTTCGATTAACGGGTATGAGTTTTATCATGAAATATCAGGGCGGCTGTCACTGCGGCAAGGTTAAGTTTGAGGTTGAAGCACCAGATGATCTGGAAGTGGAGGACTGCAATTGTTCCATCTGTTCCAAAGCCGGTTTTTTACATTTAATTGTACCCAAAAAACATTTTAACCTGCTCACCAGTGAAGATGAGTTGTCGCTTTACGCATTTAATTCAGGTGTCGCCAAACATTATTTTTGCAAAACTTGTGGCGTAAAATCATTCTACATTCCTCGTTCCAATCCCGACGGTGTTGATGTGAATGTAAGATGTCTGGATACTGAACCAAAATCGTTAAAAATAGAAAAGTTTGATGGTAAGAATTGGGAGCAGAATGCCCATACTTTGGCGCATAAGAGTAAATAAAATTTTAGTTAATAGTTAATAGTTAATAGTTAATAGTTTAGAGATTAGAAATTAAACTTTAAAAGGCGGAAAAATGAAACAGATAAAAATAGTATTACTTCTTTTGGTTGGTTTATTGTCGGGTTGTGGCAATGAACAAACACCACAAGAACAAACGAGTGTAAATGAAGCAGAAACTACAGTTTTAGAAACTAAACCAACGGCAGAAGATCTTTATGCAGAAGCTGCCCAAATATTATTCCAATCGAGAAAGATAGATGCAACCTTGTATGGTTTGTCTGAAGAAATGGTTGGTATGCGTTATGCCGATCTGGTAGATGATTTTTCTCCTGAATCTGAAAAGCAATTAAGAGCAAAATTACGAGATATCACGCAACAAATCAAGGCATTAAATTTATCCGATGGAGACGTTCAGTCTGTCGAAAACCAGCAGGTTATGGCGAGCATCACGCGCTATTTTGCAGGCGATGTGAATTTTGATATTGGCTATATCGACGTGTGGATGGGGCTTTCTCCTTTTATCGTCAATCAGATTAATGGGCCTTTGATTGATATTCCAAAATATATGCAAAATGATCAAAAGGTAAATTCAGTTGAAGATGCTCAGGATTATATCGCCAGACTTGGAAAATTTGATCAATTGGTTGGCAGTGTTCAAAAGAAATTATCTCACGATGTAAGCAAGAGATGGATACCAACAAAAGTGACTTTGCGTGGCGCTGAAAATTATCTGAAAAAGTTTATGGCTGCCAAACCTCAGGAGCATCCTTTTGTCACAGCTCTGGAAACCAAGTTGAAAAAAGTAGCGACAATTGATGAAAAGCAGCGGGCAGAATTATTAGCTCTGGCAGCTGAAAAGGTAGAAAAGGTGGTTTATCCCGCTTATCAAGGTGTATTGGAGCAAACCCAGGCTTTAATGGATAAAGCTCGGGATGAATCAGGCATTTGGGCACAACCCAATGGCGACAAATATTATCAGGACGCCATTGTTCAATTAGGCGATAGTAATTTAACCGCTGAAGATATCCATCAAATTGGTCTGGATGAAGTGGAAAGGATCAGCAAGGAGATGGATGAGATTCTTCGTTCTCAAGGTTATAGCGAAGGTAGTGTGGGTGCCAGAATGGCGCAAATCAATGAAGAAGACCGTTTCCTTTATCCTGATTCAAAGGAAGGTCGCCAGGCACTGTTAAAAGATTTGAATGGTTACATTGTTGAAGTCACCAAAAAGATGGCACCGCTTTTTAAAAGCAAACCACCTTATGATGTTGAAGTTCGATCTTTTCCGGTTGAAACTCAGGATGGTGCGCCGGGCGGACAATATACTTCGCCAGCAATAGATGGTTCAAAGCCTGGTATTTACTGGATCAATTTAAGGGATATGAAAGCCAATCCAACTTTTTCGCTTAAAACATTAACCTATCATGAAGCCAATCCAGGTCATCATTGGCAAGTAGCTCTGAATCTGGCTCAGGATGATTTACCCTTTTTAAGAAGAATTGCACCTTACAACGCTTATGTTGAAGGCTGGGCTCTGTATTCTGAAAAGGTGGCGGCTGAAATAGGCATGTATGAAGATGACCCCTTTGGTGATTTAGGTCGCCTGCAAGCGGAAATTTTCAGAGCGGTTCGTTTGGTTGTCGATACAGGTATGCATTACAAAAAGTGGACTCGTGAGCAAGCGATCACTTACATGTTGGAAAAAACCGGTTCTGCCGAATCTGATGTTACTGCTGAAATCGAAAGATATATGACCTGGCCAGGACAGGCACTGGGTTACAAAATGGGTATGCTGAAAATTCTTGAGTTAAGAGAAAAAGCAAAAACGACACTTGGTGATAAATTTGATGTTGCTGCTTTCCATGATCTTGTTTTGTTAGGTGGCGCTGTGCCCATGACAGTTTTGGAAACTAAAGTGAATGAATGGGTTGAAAGTCAAAAATGATAGTGGCTATAAAGTCCTAAAATTCACCTGAAATCGAATATATTTATTTACAAGGTAAAACGATTTGAAACATAAAAACGGATGAATTTATGTTTCA
The DNA here is from genome assembly GCA_029880585.1 of Gammaproteobacteria bacterium. Taxonomy (GTDB): domain Bacteria; phylum Pseudomonadota; class Gammaproteobacteria; order Enterobacterales; family Kangiellaceae; genus Aliikangiella. The sequence goes on along the minus strand of JAOUOC010000309.1, from coordinate 17 downwards.
AATCCCGATTAAACCAA
>JAOUOC010000307.1 GCA_029880585.1 Gammaproteobacteria bacterium | reverse complement strand
TTTTGTCACCTTCAGCTTGCATTCTTTCCAGATCTTCAAATGCACTACAACCTGCGATAAAGACCAAAGCCATGGCAATAATAATGTTTATATATTTCATTTAACTCTCCTTTATCATTTATTTTTATCTAATAATAATCATACTGAACTTCGTACATGATAGTTACCTAGAGCTTAGCAACTAGCAACTAGCAACTAGCAACTAAATTATATTATTTTCTACTTCTAAGTTTCTTCAGATATCTTTTTACAGCCTGATTATGCTCCTCAACAGTCTTGCTGAAATAGTGACCACCATCACCTGTAGCCACAAAATATAAAGTTTCACCTTCAGCTGGGTGAAGAGCTGCGTAGATTGAACGTCTTCCAGGCATAGCAATTGGTGTAGGCGGCAATCCATTGATCATATAGGTATTGTATGGAGTCTTTGTTTTTAAATCCCTGTAAGTGATATCTCCATTAAAATCAGGGCCTATTCCATATATAACAGTGGGATCTGTTTGTAACCGCATTTTCTTTTGCAAACGCCTGACAAAGACACCTGCAATCTCCTCTCTTTCACTATCAATAGAGGTTTCCTTTTCAATGATTGACGCCATTATCAAGGCTTCATAAGGAGAATTGTAAGGCAAATTGTCATCGCGATTTTGCCATTCTTTCTCTAAAACAGATTGCATGGTTTTGACTGATCTTTTTAATATACTGGTAGCACTTTCACCTCGTGTGAAATGATAGGTGTCCGGATATATCCAGCCTTCAATATGATCACTTTCAATTCCCAGAGCTTTTACCAAATCAAGAGGATGTTTTTTTAAATCGTCATTGAGCAATGCGTTTGATCGAATCATATCCAGAATCTGAAAACTGTTCATTCCTTCAATAAAGGTGATGGGATATTGAATAACCTCCCCTCGTGACAACTTTTCCATTAAGCTTTTAGGAGTTTCAGCATCAGATAAAGCATACTCTCCTACTCTGATTTTTTGTAATTCAGGATTTAGCCAGCACATAATCTTGAAGTAAAAGGCGTTTTGAATAATGCCCTCCTTTTGCCAATCAGAAGCAAGACGATTTACTGTGTCACCTTTTGAGATCAGAATTGTTTCAACGCTATCAAGATTAATTTCTGTTTCAATAAATGCTCTATATGCCAACCATTGCCAATATGCTGTAATAAATCCGATTAAAAACAGGATTCCAGCGATAGTTCTGATTGATAATGGGGGCTTTTTTTTCATTTGTTAACTCTTAAAGACCTAAACCACAAAATTAATATCTGATTTTAAGTTTTCAACATGTATGGTTTCAAGGCATTTATCGGCAATTTTTGACACAGGCCAAATACCCAACAGACTATTGGTAATAAATGCTGCTTCGACATCTTGAATTTTTTGTAGAGTAATTGGTTCTATGGAAACTGGTATACCATTTTGCTGCATTAATTCAATAATGCGTTGTCTGGTGATACCTTCAACGCCTGCCATCTCAAGCGATGGTGTTTTCCATTGTTTATTATCTAATACAAAGAGATTGCTTCGACTTCCACCGATAACATTATCCTCATGAAATAAAACAACTTCCTGATTGTCTGATTTAATTTGCCTGCTTGCCAAAACGCTATCCAGACGATTAAGGTGTTTGCTGCCAGCGAGAAAAGCGTTAACTGAAACCGGCGTTTCTGATAAAACAAGATGGCATGGTTCAACTGGTGCCTCTGGTCTATGAGATAATTGAACTGTCACATCAGACTTAGATAATTGATTATATTGATATCCCCTTCCAGCTTGCTGCCTTGAGATAGTAATACGTATACAGGCTTCATCAATATCTTTTAATGAATCAAGCAAAAATTGAATCAAAAGATCTTCATTATAATCAGCAAACTGAAATTTTGTTGCAGTGTTTTGTAGTCGCTCAAAATGACGGTTTTGATGCAAAATCTTACCATCCTTGACAATCCCTGTTGTAAAGAAACCATCACCATACAAATTACCGCGATTAAGTAATATTTCTTCTCTTACCTTATTCTCTCTATTGTCAAAGAAGTAGAAGTTCACAATCTATATTCGGGAAAAAATCAAAGAACCGTTGGTACCACCAAAACCGAATGAATTACATAATACATGCTCTACATTGGATTTTCTGGCCGTATGTGGAACATAATCCAAATCACAGGCTTCATCAGGATTATCAAGATTGATGGTAGGAGGTACAGTCTGGTCTCGAAGTGATAGAATGGAAAATATGGCCTCAACACTACCGGCAGCACCCAAAAGATGTCCAGTCATAGATTTTGTTGAACTGACCATCAATTTATACGCCTGATCGGCAAAAACGGACTTGATTGCTTGAGTTTCAGCGATATCCCCGGCAGAGGTTGAAGTGCCGTGTGCATTGATATACTGAACCTGATCGACATTCAATTTTGCATCATTTAATGCGTTACGCATTGAAAGTGCTGCACCTTCACCATTTTCAGGAGGTGATGTCATATGATAGGCATCTCCACTCATACCAAATCCGGTTAACTCGGCATAAATTTTGGCGCCTCTTTTTATTGCAGAATCATAAGATTCAACAACAACTACGCCAGCACCATCACCAAGAACAAATCCGTCTCTATCCTTGTCCCATGGACGGCTGGCTATAGTGGGTTCATCATTTCTTGTTGATAAGGCTTTAGCAGCGGAAAAGCCGGCAATACTCAAAGGCGTGGTTGCCATTTCAGCGCCACCAGCCAACATAACATCAGCATCACCATAAGCAATCATTCTGGCTGCATGACCGATATTATGGACTCCAGTGGTACAGGCTGTAACAATTGAAATATTGGGTCCTTTTAGTCCATACATAATTGATAACTGCCCCGCAACCATATTTATAATCGTACCTGGAATATAAAAAGGAGATACTCTTCTAGGACCTTTCTCAAGCAATTGCTTATGGTTGTATTCAATGGTTTGCATACCACCAATACCGGAGGTAATACATA
>JAOUOC010000306.1 GCA_029880585.1 Gammaproteobacteria bacterium | reverse complement strand
GGCTCAAGCAACTGATGTCAGTGTAAACAAGGCGACCAGAAAACTCTATCCCATTGCCAATACACCAGAATCTATAGCAGCATTGGGCGTTGAAGGTCTGAAAGAATACATTAAAACCATTGGTCTGTTTAATTCCAAAGCCGCCAATGTTATTAAAACCTGTCAAATTCTGGTTGAAAAGCATAGCTGTCAAGTTCCTGAAAACAGGGAAGATTTGGAAGCCTTGCCCGGCGTTGGTCGCAAAACTGCTAATGTGGTTTTAAATACCGCATTCAGGCAACCCACTATGGCTGTCGACACTCACATTTACAGAGTATCCAACCGAACCAAAATCGCAAAAGGCAAAAATGTTAATGAGGTAGAAAAAAGCCTTCTGAAATTTGTACCCAAAGATTATTTAATGGACGCTCATCATTGGCTGATTTTGCATGGTCGTTATACTTGTATTGCCAGAAAACCACGATGTGGTTCATGTATTATTGAAGACCTTTGCGAATATAAGGATAAGACAGAGGTTTAATCCTCTTTATTTCTCTTTATTTCTCTTCAGACTTTGGAATTGTTATTGTAAAGCCATTTTTGTCATGCCAGCTCATGGTACCATCCATCTGTACAACAAATCCATGTACAACTGCCAATCCGACATCTTTTTGGCCTAATAAATGACGACTTGAGTAAAAAGGTAAAAATAATTTCTCACTTTCGGCTGGCGTTAAGTTAACCTCAGTGACCTGAACATTGATCAGGACATTATCATCATTGACTGATGTGCTTATTGTAACTTCACATTTGGCGGAAAATTCATAGCAAAATCTAACAATGCTATTCAGACATTTATAAAACCATTCAGGGTTTGTATCAATTTTTGCTTCAGACTGACTTTCATCAACAAAATTACAGACACGACCTGAGTCCTGCTTTTCATGGCATAAATTTTCAATAATTGGATTAATTTGAGTTGGTGAAATATCTACCTGCAATCGACTCACTGAAGAAAGTAATTGTTTACCGAAAGTCACTGCATCAACACCGGATTCCAGAGCCACTTCCAGCTTTTCAGTCACCTCATCCTGTCTTGATTCAAGAATTGCCAGCTCGGTAAAACCAATCAAACCAGATAAATAGTTATTGTATGAGTGAACAAGCAGACCAATAGTATCTTCGTATTTATAATCCAGTTTCATAATTTGTCTTTTATAATTTAATCCGTATCATTATGTATCATACCCCATTGCTACATTATCAACCAAAAAAAAAGCGGAAACAATATGAATCCGCTTTTCTTTTAATATTTGTGCTGTTTTTTACTAAAGAGCCAAAGCCCCATTGCTGACTAAAACAAATAATATCTACCTATATTAAGCCAGTTTATGACTTTGGCTATTAGCACCTATCGCTAAGCAATTAGCAATTAGCAATTAGCAATTAGCAATTAGCAATTAATACTTTACTTAATAACTACTACGTCCGCTGAAACATTGGACAAAACATTTTCTGCAGTTGAACCGAGCAGCCTACCTCGCAAACTGTTTTTGGTTTTATTGCCAATGATAACCAAGTCAGCATTTATTTCCTTACTTAAACGGCATATTTCTTTATGTGGTTTCCCCATCAATAAATGAATTCTTTCTCTGGGTAGTTTCATATCACTGATTATCTTGTCAACGGCAGGATCAATTTTGCTTCTTGCTGACACTTCAAATGATTCATAATCAACAAGCCCCAAATCAACCAATGCTGTTGGCACTGCCATGGTATAACAGGCGTGAACCTCTGCACTAACCGATGCTGCTAATTTTTGAGCTTTTTTTATAATTTTTTCATTTAAGCTCCAAATCTCTTTATTCTCAGAGCTTAAGTCAATAGCAGCTAAAATAATCCCACCTTCTTTCCATGGATTGTCACCAACAATCATAACCGGGTCAGGACAGTGACGCATTAATTGCCAATCAGAAGGGGTGTAAAGAAAGTTTTCCGAGCGGTTACCTGTTTTAAAAACCATATCAAATGACTTTTGCGTACAACGAGCAGATATCCAGCGTTCAAATGATTTTTCCCAGACCACGTCAGTTTTAACCTGAACATTACCCAAATCTACATCTTTGAGAAAATTTGAAATTTCGATTTGTTTTTTGTCTATATAACTGTGACGGACTTTTCGTTTTTCTTCATCAGTCAATATTTCAGAACTGTCAACACCTGAAGCATGAACAAACCCGACAAATTCAATTAATGAATTGGTATTTTTTGCAATTTCTAATGCATGATAAAATGCAGGTTGTTTTGTGCCTTTTTTGTCGGCGATGACAAGTAGTTCTCTCATTTCCTTTGCTCCTATGAATAGTTAATTTATATCAGGTAATATTGCAAACCAGTACTGCTTATATTGAGACAGTTATTGAAAATACAAGCGTATTATCCTCAATTAATGTTAAATAGTTTTGACACATCACAATATTAGTCAATATCTGTTGATATTCAGGTTAATTTGTTGATTTGCATCAAAAAATTTTTAACAATCTGTTTGCTGACATTTCAATCTGTGTGAGATAGGATGAACCAAACAGATTTGCATGATTAAGAAGATGATAAAGGTTATAAATATTTTTACGAACCGCATAACCTTCATCAATAGGATTGTGCTTATTATATTCAGAGAAAAATAGCTCACCCGGATTGCCAAACAATTCCATCATCGCCAGATCTGCTTCAAAATCACCATAATAGCAGGCTGGATCATAAATAACAGGAATGCCATCTAAATTAAAACCATAATTACCTTGCCACAGATCACCGTGAATTAGCGATGGTTCAGGATTGTAATCAATAAAAAATCGATCGAGTTGAGAGGTTAATTCATTAATTGAATTCTGAATTCTACCTGCTACACCCTTTTCTTTTAACCATTGAAGTTGTGGCTTTAATCTGTTTTCAGCAAAAAAATCTATCCAGTTGGATTTCCATTGATTAATTTGAGGAGTGGAACCAATAAAATTATCTGA
>JAOUOC010000305.1 GCA_029880585.1 Gammaproteobacteria bacterium | reverse complement strand
CCGATCTGGTAAACATATCATCATGATATTTTTCCCAGTGACCGGATTTCTCCCACAAACTTCTATCCATCATTTGTGGTGCTTTAACTTCCTGATAGTTGTTTTTTCTTAAAACCTGGCGAATATAAACTTCCAGTTCTTTAAAAATTGACCAGCCATCATGATGCCAAAAAACCATGCCAGGGGCTTCATCCTGAAAATGAAATAAAGACAAGGCTTTACCAATTTTGCGATGATCACGTTTTTCAGCTTCTTCCAACCTGAAAAGATATTTCTTCAAATCTTTCTTATTCGCCCAAGCAGTGCCGTAAACTCTTTGCAGCATTTCATTATTGGAATCGCCACGCCAATAGGCACCTGCCAGTTTCATCAATTTAAAAGCTTTAATATGACCTGTGCTTGGCACATGAGGACCACGACAAAGATCAATAAAATCACCTTGTCGATAAAGAGAAATCTCTTCACCTACTGGAATACTGCTAATAATTTCGGCTTTGTACTCCTCTCCCATGTCTTTGAAGAATTCAATCGCTTCTTCACGGATCATAACGGTTCTTTCAACAGTAATATTTTCTTTGCTCAGGTCAGCCATTTTGGCTTCAATAGCTTGCAAATCGTCTGGTGTGAAAGGTCTGGAAAAAGCGAAATCGTAATAAAACCCGTCATCAATAACAGGCCCAATGGTCACTTGTGCTTCGGGAAATAATGATTTGACGGCCTGAGCCAAAAGGTGAGCACAGGAATGTCGTATGACTTCCAGCCCTTTTTCGTCTCTTTCTGTAATCAGAGATAGTGCAGAATCCTGCTCGATCAAAAAACTGGTATCGACCAGTTGTCCATCGACTTCACCAGCCAGGGCAGCTTTGGCCAAACCAGGACCAATATCCTCGGCAACCTGAAATACAGTTACAGGATTTTCAAATTTTCTGATACTACCATCTGGAAGTGTTATCGCCGGCATTTCTCAATAAACCCGTTCTTTGTTCGTATTACTTTTTAAGTAAAACTGGCAATTAATAATTTATAACGCAAAACCAACAAAAGCACCATTAAGGTGCTTTTATTCATACTTGTCATTGCTCAAGTTAAATACAGGCGCATGATAGCTAAACGAAGATAAAAAATCAAAGTAAATTAAGCAGTTATAATATTCTTTTACCAAATTACTTTGATTCAATCCATTTATTAGTATCTGCTATCGAATATAACCAAGATTTTCCAGCTTGAGAATAATTCTTTGTGCCGCCTCATCAGGTGTACAATCTGCTGTATCAATCGACAATTCCGGATTTTCAGGTGCTTCATAGGGATCACTAATTCCGGTGAATTCCTTGATAATACCGGCTCTTGCCTTGGCATAAAGCCCTTTTCTGTCGCGAGATTCACAAAGTTCAAGACTGGTAGCCACATGGATCTCTATAAAACCACCTTCAGGTGATATCAAATCTCTGACCTGTCTTCTTGTTTCTCGATAAGGTGCAATTGGCGCACAAATGGCTATGCCGCCATTTTTGGTGATTTCACTGGCCACGTAACCAATACGTAAAATATTGATATTTCGATGTTCCTTGGAAAAGCCCAACTCACTTGATAAATGCTTTCTAACCAAATCACCATCCAAAAGCGTAATACGTCTTTCATCCATTTCCATCAGTTTATTTAACAGAGCGTTGGCGATAGTTGATTTACCTGAACCAGATAAGCCGGTAAAAAATACCGAAAAGCCCTGTTTGTGTCTTGGAGGATAACGTTTTCGAAGCTCCTCAACCACTTCAGGATAGGAAAACCATTGAGGAATTTCCAGACCTTCAGCCAAACGACGGCGGAATTCGGTACCGGAAATATTAAGAACAGTCTGGTCTTTGCTAACAGAATCAATAGGTTGATATTCTGCCTTTTCTTCCACATAAACCATCATTTGAAAGGGAACCATTTCGATCCCCAACTCTTCCTTATAACACTCCATCAATTCCTGCGCATCATAAGGGCCATAAAAATCATTACCATTGGAATCCTGACCAGGACCAGCATGATCTCTACCAACAATAAAGTGAGTACAACCATAGTTTTTACGAATAATGGCATGCCACAGTGCTTCGCGAGGACCACCCATACGCATAGCAAGGGGTAACAAACTTAACATAGTGGTTTGTTCCGGATATTGAGGAATAATTTTTTCATAGCAACGCACACGACTGAAATGGTCAATATCACCTGGTTTGGTCATACCGACAACAGGTTGAATCAGCAGATTAGCTTCAACTTGTCTGGCCGCTCTGAAAGTTAGCTCTTGATGAGCTCGGTGCATAGGATTTCTGGTTTGGAAAGCAACCACTTTTTTCCAGCCCATATTTTGGAATTTTTCTCTAAGAGATTTAGGTGTGTCTCTCAAAACTTTAAAGTCATAATGACTGGGTTCTGAAAGCCCTTGTAATTTACCGCCCAGATAATAATCCCCTGCCTGATTAAACAAATAATTCACTGCAGGATGAGCCAAATCATCACTACCAAAAGCTTTTTTTGCTTCTTCTGTCTTGTTAGGCTGCCAGATATCTTCTACTTGCATCACCGCAATAATCACGCCTTCATCATCACGCAAGGCTATTTCGTCATTCAATTGAACTTGTTTGGCAAAATCTTCAGAAACATCCAAGGTAATAGGCATTGACCACAACACACCATTTTGAAGTCTCATATCATCCAAAACAGATTGATAATCGCTCTGTTTCATAAATCCATCAAGCGGAGAAAAAGCACCGTTTAATATCATTTCTATGTCGCAAATTTGACGATGGGTCAGATCCCATGATGCAAAATCCTTGGCCTGTTGTTTCTTTGCAATTGTGTCTTCATAATCTAGATAGCAGTTAACGAGTGAACCACCATGAGCATTTGTATCAATATTCAATTTGTTGATCGCTTTAGAATTAATAATAAGTTGTTAATTTTAACACATAAAGCAACCTTACTAACAATAGGAAATAGAGAACTAGTTTCTCTTTTGAGTT
>JAOUOC010000008.1 GCA_029880585.1 Gammaproteobacteria bacterium | reverse complement strand
GCAATTTGATTGGTATTAGAGAGCAATTAAAGCTGTCCAGTTATTTTCCAAAGGGAGAAACAGATTCTGAATATGCCTTTTGTTATTTGTTGGATCAACTTAAGGCGCATGCGGACAAAGCTGATAACTCTGCGATTAGCTTACAGGATAAAGCAGCTGTTATTGAATCTGTTTTTAACTCATTTGCACAAATGGGTCCAGCCAATTTTGTCTATACAGACGGACAACATTTATTCGCTTTTGGTAATCGAAGAAAGCAGGCAAATGGCAAGATAGGAGCGCCAGGATTGCATTATTTGATCCGCAAATGCCAGAAAGAAGATAATGTTGAACTTTCAGGGGTGAACTTGCAAACAGAAAAGCAGTCCATTGTATTAATTGCCAGCGTGCCATTATCTAATGAAGATTGGAAGCCTTTCACAGAAAATCAATTAATGGTCATTAAAAATGGTAAACCCGTTTAAAATGTAAATTAATAAGATCATCTTTCAGGATGGCAATTCAATCCAGAACTCACTACCTTCTCCTGGAGTACTTGTAACACCGATGCTGCCTCCCATAGCTTCGACCAGGCTCTTGGTAACAGAAAGGCCAACACCTGTGCCTTCAGCTTGAGAAAAACGATCGATCCGTTCAAACGGTTCGAACAGTTTTTCCATTTCTTTATCCATAATTCCCATGCCCGTATCGGTAACCGCTATCCGTACATGATTATTATCACGTAATTCACAACTGACACGGATCTGTCCATTTTGTTTATTATATTTCACTGCATTGGAGATAAGATTAATTAAAATTTGCTTGAAACGCACATTGTCAGCTCGTACTGTAATGTCAGTTTGGTCTTTTAATTCATTTATCAGGGAAATGCCTGACTGTGAGGCCATGGGAGCTATTAATGAGAAAGCTTCATTGATTGAGCTGTTGATAGATACATCAATAATATCCAGTTTAAGTTTACCAGTCTCAATTCTGGCCAGATCTAACACATCATTAATCAGATGAAGCAGGTGATCTCCTGCTATCATAATTTCTTTCAGACTAGAACGATGGGATTCTGGCAGAGGATATTCTCTATCCACATCCATTAATTCACTAAAACCTATTATTGCATTTAATGGTGTCCGCAGCTCATGGCTCATGCTAGACAGAAACTCAGATTTGGCTTTATTGGCTTTCTCAGCGTCATCTTTTGCCAATTCCAGTTCTCTTGTTCTTTCCATTACACGATCTTCCAGATGTGAGTGTGCTTGTTTCAGATTGTCATTGCTAACGAGCAATTCTTTCCTTGTGATAGACAAATTCCGATTCGACCTGACAGCCATAACCAATAATAACCACGCAGTAAGAAACAAAAAGGAAACTACAATAATCCAGTAAAGATATTTTCTTACGACATCCTCCAGACTTATTTGACCATAATTTTCATAGGGCCCTACTTTGAGATCTTTCATCAAAGCATGAACAGAACCATAGTCCAATGGAACGGTCCAACCAGCATATTTGCCAGCAATTGCAGCTTCATGTGTCGGTGGTATAGATAATAACGCCACAGCAACTTTCTGAGCCAACTCAGATGAGGTATGATGAAATTTGGCAAAAGGCCATTCAGGATATAGTCTTGAGCTGTGCATAAAAGGAAAGTCTTTGGTGAACTTTGGGTTAAGAATTCGAATATCATCCAAATCAATTTGTCCAGCTATAGCCATTCGTTCCAGCATATCTGTACGGACTGTACCAGCATCGGCATGCCCTTTCATAACAGCTAGAACGACATCCTCCTGAATGCCACCTGAAAATAGCATTTCTTTAAAGTATGTTGACGGGTTTATGCCCTGTTGATGAAGTTCTCGCCAGGCAACACGCCAACCTCCAAATGCATTTTCTGAAACAGCTATGAAACGCTTGCCTTTCAGATCCTTTATGTTTTTTATTTCACTCTTGCTAAGAGTAAATATTACAGAGCCAAACTGAGTATAAGCCCCTCCCTGTCGTTTGTTTTCCAATGTGAGAATTCTGCTGGCACCATGGTCAAGCTCTAGCTCTATGTATGAAGAGGGATTGGTGAGAACAAAGTCAAATTCGGCTTTGCTTGAGTGTTCGCTCAATTCCTGAAGGCTGACATAAGGCATTATGACAAATTCATAGCCTGGTATAGACTTGGTCAGATAATCAGCTGTTGGTTGCCATTGCGCCATACCCTTTTCTACTCCGCTATGGGCACGCAGACCAATCTTCACAACCTCAGCATTTGACTGATAAGTCATTATTGATATCCACGCTAAAAAATAAATACGAAAGGGCATTTCTATATCTCGTCATTAAATTCAAGTTCTAGGATAAACTGTAGTTTAAATATCTATAAAAGCCATATCAGAGAGCTTAAACAAAGTTTTTTTTGACTCTAATTAGGTGAAATTATCAAGAGATTAAGTGTCATACTTAAAGCAGGAAGAATAAAGACGTGAAAAACAACACAGAAAACCAATAAATGATCGTTAAAGATGGAAAAATTGTGCAATAATAATTCGTTAGTATGTTTTATTATTTTTGAAATACATTCAGGAGATTAATATGAAATTATTAAAACTGTTAGTTTTGGGATTAGCGGTATCTTCCCTTGCAACCGTTGTTGATGCAAAGCCGCCAAAAGATAAGCAGTTACCTCCGGGATTACAAAAGAAAGTTGAGCGTGGTGGTCAATTACCGCCTGGATGGCAAAAGAAATTGGCCAAAGGCGTTATTCTGGAGCCTACTGTTTACGCACAAGCAGTGCCAATTGCAAAAAAAGAATACAAAGCATTTGGTGGTGTAATTGAAGGTACTGTTGTAGTTAGAGTTGATGATAGAGTGTTGAGGTTGGCAAGAGCTACCCACGAGATTATTGATATTCTGAAATAGTCTAAAATCACGTAATAGCAATCTAATAAGAGCCTTATCTATTCAAGATTAAGGCTCTTTTTTTGAAACAAGGTTAGAGAACTATTAAATCCTCGCGCCACCATCAATTTCTATCACTCTGCCAGTGAGATAATCATTGGCAAATATAAAATCAACAGTTTGTGCAATTTCTTCCGGCTGTCCAATACGTTGCAATGGAACATGTTGAGCAACTCTTTTTATTGCTTCTTCTGGCATACTGGCAGTCATTTCTGTGGCAATAAAGCCCGGCGCAATGGCGCAAACACGTATATTATGTCTGGCTAACTCTTTTGCCCAGCTAACTGTCATGGCTGCAACGCCTGCCTTACTGGCAGTATAGTTTGTTTGGCCAAAGTTACCGGCACGACTGATGCTGGACAGATTGATAATAACGCCTTCTGACTTACTGAGGATCATTTTTTCAGCCGCTTCTCTGGCGCATAAAAAAACACCTGTAAGATTAACATCAACAACCTGCTGCCATTTTTCCAGAGAAAGCTTTTCAGTAATTTTACCATCTTTGGCTTTAACCAACATGCCATCACGAATAATACCAGCATTATTGATTAGTCCATTGACAGCGCCAAAAGCAGCTTGAACCTGATCAAACAGTTTAACAACCTGATCTTCTTTTGAAACATCTACTTGATAAGTTTCAACTGCAGTCGCACCAACGTCAAGGCATTCAGATTTTGCCTGTTGCAAGCGATCTTTATTGATATCAACCAGTGCCAATTTTGCTTTTTGCCCGGCCAGACTTTTCGCCATAGCAAGTCCCAAACCTTGGGCTGCACCAGTAATTACAATGGTTTTGTTAACGACTTCCATTTTAATATCCTTGTATTAAGATTGAATGCAGTTTACAAGATTTAAATGAGTATTTCAGCAGCTTGGTTCAAATAATTATTAAACTTGTAGAATCATAAAGTTGATATCAAAGTATATAGCTTTATTGTCTTGTAACTTTCAGATTTATTGATTACATTGTCATTCCCTATTAAGTCGTCAAAGCAGGTGCAACATGAAAAAGATCATAATATTGTCAGGTCTGGTTTTTAGTATGAGTCTGGCTGGATTAGGCAATGCAAGTGATGGTACGCAAGAAAATGATTATTCCAGAAATAAGTTGGAATCCCGATTTGCAGAATTGGCCTTGTCCTGTATTCATCATGAGTATCCGAATGTCATCAAGCACTACATGAATGATAAAAATCAGGTGAAAGAGCCGCATCAGTTATATCCTGCCTTTTATGGTTGTCTTGACTGGCACTCTTCAGTGCATGGCCATTGGCTGCTGGTTCGATTATTAAGGTTAGACCCAGAGAGAAAAGACAGGGAAGCTATCATTAATAAACTGTCAAAAAGTTTTACCGAGCAAAATATAAAGGGCGAATTGGCGTATTTTAATAGAAAAGGTGCGGGAACCGGATTTGAAAGGCCGTATGGATTAGCCTGGTTTTTACAGCTGACGACAGAATTAAGAGAGTGGGAAGACCCTCTGGCAAAAAAATGGTTAAACACTTTAAAGCCGCTGGAAGATAAAATCGTCAACAACCTTTTATCATGGTTACCGAAACTCGCTTATCCTATTCGTGTTGGCGAACATAGCCAAACGGCTTTTGCTTTCGGATTGATATTGGACTGGAGTCATGTTGCAAATCACAAGCAAATGCAGACGCAATTAACGACAAAAATAAATGAATTTTATTTTAAGGATAAAAACTGTCCGTTGGCTTATGAGCCATCAGGTCAGGATTTCCTGTCTCCCTGCATTGCAGAAGCAGATTTAATGAGAAGAGTGATGACAGCATCAGAATATAGTGGATGGTTAAAATCTTTTTTACCTTCAATCCCCGAAAATGGTATGGGTGATTGGCTGGTTCCCGCAACTGTAACTGATAAGGCTGATGGTAAACTGGCACATCTTGATGGTCTTAACTTGAGCCGAGCCTGGATGTTGGAAGGTGTTGCGTCAGCATTATCTGATTCTGACACAAGAAAGGCTGCTATTTTGGCAAGTGCACAGGCGCATAAAAAAGCCGGTTTGGATGCTGTATTAAACGACCTTCATTATATGGGAAGTCACTGGCTTGGCAGCTTTGCGACGTATTTGCAAACAAGGCGTGGTATTACGCAATAAGCGCAATTTTGATGCCGCTACTGGCGGCTTTTCTTTAAAGGATAAACCACAGAAAAAATATTAATAAAACTGGTTGTATTCCTGTTGGGTTTTCACTATAATTCCGCTCCCTGAATCGAGATGGGCTTTTAAAGCTTTTGTTTCAGGTGGTGTAGTTAGATGCTTCTACTACCTTAATTGGTAGTTGAAACATGATAGGTAAGGCGCTAACTACTTGATGAGTGTCCAGATTGACACTCAGACAATCGGTCTCATGTTGACCGAAAAAGAATTTAATCTACACCCCGGAAGATTGGGTGTGTGGGTTTTTTGCATGTTTAATTTGTAGATTATAACTTGGAGATTCTTTGCATGGCTAAGCAGCGAATCCGTATACGTTTAAAGTCGTTTGATCATAAATTGATTGATCTATCAACGATTGAAATTGTCAATACGGCAAAACGCACAGGTGCACAAGTTCGTGGTCCGATTCCTTTACCAACGCGAAAAGAGCGTTATACGGTATTGATTTCACCACATGTGAATAAAGATGCACGTGACCAGTATGAGATCAGAACTCATAAACGTATGGTAGATATTGAAGAGCCAACAGAAAAGACAGTGGATGCATTAATGAAACTGGATTTGGCTGCTGGTGTGGACGTTCAAATCAGTCTTTCATAAGACGTTTTGAATAGTTTGTTTTTGTGTGTCTGACTTTGCTTTGAACCTTAATGGTAAATAAGTCGGTTTGATACAAAGCATTTGATAAAACTGTTATCCGAAACTGGATAATGAATTTAGAGGGTTTATTACAATGACAATCGGAATTGTAGGTCGCAAATGTGGCATGACCCGAGTATTTGACGAAAACGGTGTCTCAACTCCTGTTACGGTAATTGAAGTTACACCAAATCGAATTGCTCAGGTGAAAACACAAGAAAAAGATGGCTACCAGGCAATCCAAGTAACCGCAGGTGAGCGTAAGGCTAGTCGAGTTAATCGTCCTCAAGCTGGTCACTTTAAAAAAGCCGGCATTGAAGCTGGTCGTGGTTTATGGGAGTTCCGTGCCGATTCTTTGGAAGGCTTTGAAATGGGCGGCGAAATCAAAGTTGATATTTTTGAAGCAGGTCAGGTGGTTGATGTGACAGGTACTTCAAAAGGTAAAGGCTTTGCCGGTGCTATCAAGCGTTGGAACTTTAGAACGCAGGATGCGACTCATGGTAACTCGCTTTCACATAGAGCGCCTGGTTCTATTGGCCAAAACCAAACACCTGGAAGAGTTTTTAAAGGTAAGAAAATGTCCGGCCACATGGGTGCTGAACGTGTAACAACTCAAAACTTATCAGTTGTTCGTGTTGATGTTGAGCGCAATATTCTTCTAATTAAAGGTGCCGTACCTGGCTCGGCTGGCAGCGATGTGATCGTTTGTCCGGCAGTTAAGGTTTAGGGGAGATTAGAGAATGGAAATTAATTTAGCTGTTACAGGCAAGCAAAAAGCCACACCAATTACTGTTTCTGAAACAACTTTTGGTCGTGAGTTTAATGAAGCTCTGGTTCATCAGGTAGTTGTTGCCTATATGGCAGGTGCAAGAGCAGGTACTCGTGCACAAAAGACTCGAAGTGAAGTTCGAGGCGGCGGTGCCAAGCCATGGCGTCAAAAAGGTACAGGTAGAGCAAGAGCAGGTACAATCCGTAGTCCAATCTGGCGTACAGGTGGTGTTACTTTTGCGGCCAAACCGCAAAACTACGAGCAAAAAGTTAATCGCAAAATGTATCGCGGTGCAATGCAAAGCATTTTGTCAGAACTCATCCGTCAAGGCAGATTGATGGTGGTTGAAGATTTCAAGGTTGACGCGCCAAAAACAAAAGCTTTGGTTAGCAAGTTAGCTGAATACAATCTTAAAGATGCATTAATTGTAACTGTAGAGGTTGATGAGAATCTTTATTTGGCAGCACGTAATCTACACAAGGTTGACGTTCGTGATGTTGCTGGCTGTGATCCGGTGAGCTTGATTGCCTTTGATAAAGTCATTATGACAGTCGATGCCGTTAAGAAGTTTGAGGAGATGTGGGGATGAATCAGGAAAGGCTATATAACGTATTGTTAGCACCACACATTTCCGAAAAGGCCAGTGTGGCTGCCGAAAATGGTGTATTTGTATTTAAAGTCGCTATAGATGCTACCAAACGTGAAATTAAAAAAGCAGTTGAGATGATGTTTGAAGTGAATGTTGAAAATGTCAGAACAGCTGTTGTGAAGGGTAAGAGCAAGCGAACAGGAATGATTTCCGGTCGTCGCTCCAATTGGAAAAAAGCCTACGTGTCACTGCAAGAAGGTCAGGACATAGACTTTGTAGGCGCCGAGTAAGCGAAGGGGTAAGAAAATGGCTCTATTAAAAGCTAAACCAACATCGCCAGGTCGTCGCTTTGTAGTCAAAGTGGTTAATCCTGAGTTGCATAAAGGCGCTCCTTATGGGCCTTTGTTGGATAAAAAGTCCAAGTCTGGTGGTCGCAACAATAATGGTCGAATTACAGTTCGTCATATTGGTGGTGGTCACAAGCAGCATTACAGAATAATTGATTTTAAACGCAATAAAGACAACATCCCTGGAGTTGTTGAGCGTTTGGAATATGATCCAAACAGAAGCGCTAACATCGCATTGGTTTTATATGCAGATGGTGAGCGCCGCTATATTTTGGCACCAAAAGGCGTTTCAGCTGGTGCCGAAATTCAGGCGGGTGAGCATGCACCAATTAAATCAGGTAATGCTCTGCCAATGAGAAATATTCCAGTAGGTACTACAGTTCATTGCATTGAAATGAAGCCTGGTAAAGGTGCTCAAATGGCAAGAAGTGCTGGTACTTACGCACAACTGGTTGCACGTGATGGTGCTTACGTAACACTACGTTTAAGAAGTGGTGAAATGCGTAAGGTATTGGCCGATTGTCGCGCAACAGTTGGGGAAGTTGGTAACGCAGAACATATGCTACGTTCACTGGGTAAAGCCGGTGCAACAAGATGGCGTGGTATTCGACCTACTGTTCGAGGCGTTGCTATGAACCCAGTCGACCATCCACATGGTGGTGGTGAGGGACGTACCTCTGGTGGTAGACACCCTGTTACACCTTGGGGTGTGCCTACCAAGGGCAAAAAGACTCGTAGTAACAAGCGTACAGACAAGTTAATTGTCAGACGCCGAAACCGTAAATAATAGAGGAATCGATCGTGCCACGTTCATTGAAAAAAGGCCCGTTTATTGACTTGCATCTTTTAAAGAAGGTGGAAGACGCAGTGGCCACAAATAACAGAAAGCCGATTAAAACCTGGTCACGTCGTTCAATGATCTCTCCGGAGATGGTTGGACTGACAATTGCCGTTCATAATGGTCGTCAACACGTACCTGTCCTGGTTAATGAGGACATGGTAGGCCACAAGTTGGGTGAATTTGCACCAACTCGTACCTACAAAGGTCATGTTGCAGACAAGAAAGCGAAGCGATAGGAGAGGAATGATGGAAACTCAAGCTGTTTTGCGTCATGTACGTATCTCCGCACAGAAAGCGCGTCTTGTTGCCGATCAGGTTCGTGGCGCACCAGTAGAAAAAGCTTTAAATATTTTAAAATTCAGCAATAAAAAGGCTGCGTATGTAATCAGGAAGTTACTTGATTCAGCTATCGCAAATGCCGAGCACAACGATGGTGCGGATATTGATGAATTGAAAGTATCAACGATTTTTGTTGATGAAGGCCCAACTTTAAAACGCATTAAAACGCGTGCAAAGGGCAGAGCGGATCGTGTTTTCAAACGATCTTGTCATATCACCGTGAAAGTATCGGATAACTAGGAGAGAGATCAATGGGTCAAAAAGTACATCCAAATGGTATCCGTCTAGGCATCGTAAAAAAGCATAGCTCAGTTTGGTATGCCGAGCGCGGTGAGTATGCGGATTTATTGGAAAATGACATTAAAATTCGTAACTGGTTAATGAAGGAGTTGTCTCGAGCATCAGTTTCAAAAATTGATATTGAGCGTCCTGCAAAATCTTTACGCGTTACCATTCATACTGCCAGACCAGGTATCGTGATTGGTAAAAAAGGCGAAGATATTGAAAAGTTACGTAGAAAAATTGCTGATATGGCTGGCGTTCAAACTCAATTGAATATTGAGCAGATTCGCAAGCCAGAGCTTGACGCGCAATTGGTTGCGGACAGCATCGCTCAACAATTGGAAAAGCGGGTTATGTTCCGTAGAGCCATGAAGAGAGCTGTTCAAAATACTTTGCGTGCTGGCGCTGAGGGTATCAAGGTTCAGGTAAGTGGTCGTTTGGGTGGTGCTGATATTGCGCGTGCTGAATGGTATCGTGAAGGTCGCGTGCCTTTACATACATTGCGTGCTGATATTGATTATGCAACTGCAGAAGCAAGCACTACTTACGGAATTATTGGTGTTAAGGTCTGGATTTTTAAAGGTGAGGTTTTTGGTGATCAACCACAAGTTGCGGTTGAAGACAAACCCAAAAAGAAACCTGCCCGAGCTAAGAAAAAGTAGGGGAATAGACCATGTTACAACCAAAAAGAACGAAATTTCGTAAGCAGCATACAGGTCGTAATCGCGGTGTAGTTAACCATGACGTTAGCTTTGGCGAATTCGGTCTGAAAGCAACTGAACGTGGTCGTATGACTGCGCGTCAGATTGAAGCTGCCAGACGAGCACTGACAAGACACATTAAACGTCAGGGTAAAGTATATATTCGTGTTTTCCCGGACAAACCAATTACCAAAAAACCATTGGAAGTTCGTATGGGTAAAGGTAAAGGTAGTGTTGAGTATTGGGTAGCACAAATTCAACCAGGACGTATGTTGTTCGAGGTTGAAGGAATTGGTGAAGATTTGGCAAGATCAGCGTTTTCGCTGGCTGCTGCCAAGCTTCCTTTTAAAACAACTTTTGTCAAGCGGACGGTAATGTAATGAATGCACGAGAGTTGAGAGAGAAGAGTGTTGAGGAGCTTCAGGCAGAATTGCTTGAGCTACGAAAAGAACAGTTCAATCTACGAATGCAAAAAGCGACAAGTCAAACAGAACAGACTCATACCTTAAAAGAGGTAAGACGCAATATTGCACGCGTAAAAACGGTTCTAAACCAGAAAGCCAGCACAGCATCAGAAGGAGTGGCCTCATGAGTGAGCAAAAGGCGACCAAACGTACGTTAACCGGCAAAGTTGTGAGCGACAAGATGGATAAAACCATCACTGTTAAGGTTGAGCGTCAGGTAAAGCACCCTATCTATGGGAAATTTATCAAACGTTCTACCAAAGTACATGCTCACGATGAAGCAAATACGTGCCAGATAGGTGATGTTGTCACTGTTGTGGAAAGCAGACCGTTTTCCAAAACAAAAAGTTGGCAATTAGTTGAGGTGGTTGAAAAAGCTAACTAATTTTGAGTTAGCTGAATCAATTGAATAGTGATATACTCCTGCACCTTTTGTAACAAGCGATTGAAAAGGTCGGGAATGATTGGAGAAAACCAATGATCCAGATGCAAACAACACTTGATGTGGCGGATAACAGCGGCGCGCGTCGAGTGCAATGTATTAAGGTTCTTGGCGGCTCGCATAGACGTTACGCAAGAATTGGTGACGTGATTAAGGTCAGCATCAAAGAAGCGATACCGCGTGGTAAAGCTAAAAAGGGTGACGTAATGAATGCGGTTGTTGTCCGAACCAAAAAAGGGGTTCGTCGTCCTGACGGTTCGTTAATCCGTTTTGATGGCAATGCGGCTGTTCTTCTGAACAACAACTTGCAACCAATTGGCACTCGTATTTTTGGGCCTGTTACACGTGAATTGCGTGGTGACAAGTTTATGAAAATTGTGTCTTTGGCACCTGAAGTATTGTAAGGGAGCTGGCAAATGCAAAAATTAAGAACTGGTGATGAAGTGATTGTCTGCGTTGGTAAAAGTCGCGGTCAAAGAGGCAAGATCACAAGGGTTTTACGCAACAAGAATCGCGTTTTGGTTGAAGGTGCAAATATGATTAAGAAGCACGTTAAACCAAATCCGCAAGCAGATATTCAAGGTGGCATCGTTGAAAAAGAAGCCGCTATTGATATCTCAAATGTTGCTATTTTTAATTCAAAGACTGGCAAGGCTGACAGGGTCGGCATCAAGGTTTTGGAAGATGGAAAGCGCGTTCGAATTTTTAAATCGAGCGGTGATTTGATCGACTTGTAATCGAATGATTACGGTCAAATTTAAATGTAAATTGGTGTAAATATGGCGAAACTGCAAGACACATATAAGGCAAATATAGTTGACGCATTAATGCAAAAATTCAGCTATAAGACAGTCATGCAAGTCCCAAAGATCACAAAGATTACCTTAAATATGGGTCTCGGTGAAGCTGTTGGGGATAAAAAGATTCTAGAGAATGCTTGTAATGACCTGGCGGCTATTTCGGGCCAAAAGCCTATCGTCACAAATGCGCGCAAATCAATTGCGGGCTTCAAAATTCGTGACGGTTACCCTATTGGCGCAAAAGTAACCCTTCGTGGTGAGCGTATGTGGGAATTTTTGGAAAGATTGATTTCCATCGCAATTCCTCGTATTCGTGATTTCCGCGGATTAAGTCCAAAATCTTTTGACGGTCGTGGCAATTATTCCATGGGCGTTAAAGAGCAAATCATTTTCCCTGAAATTGATTACGATAAAGTGGACAAGATTCGAGGTCTGGATATTACGATCACGACCACAGCGAAAACAGATGAAGAAGGACGTGAGTTATTGAGCTCGTTCAACTTCCCACTGAAAAGTTAAGGGGTAAATCATGGCAAAAGTTGCAATGGTACAACGTGAGAATAAACGTACCAAAACGGTTGCAAAATACGCTGAGAAAAGAGCAGCGTTAAAAGCGATTATCGTTGATCTCAACAAGAGTGATGAAGAGCGATGGGATGCACAAGTTGCATTGCAAAAACTACCACGTGACGCAAGTCCGGTGCGTAGAAGAAATCGTTGTCGTATCACAGGTAGACCGCATGCTTATCTACGTAAATTTGGCTTATGCCGAAATAAATTACGCGAGCAGGCCATGCAGGGTAATGTTCCTGGTCTGGTTAAAGCCAGCTGGTAATTGTTGGGAGAATCGAAATGAGTATGCAAGATCCTGTTGCTGATATGTTGACTCGCATCCGTAATGGACAGTCGGCGGGCAAAAAATCAGTGATTATGCCTTCTTCAAACCTGAAAGTTGCAATTGCAGAGGTTTTGAAAGATGAAGGTTTTATATTAGGTTATAGCAAATCTGATGAAAGCGGTAAAATAGCATTGTCTATTGACTTGAAATATCATCAAGGCCGTCCGGTTATTGACATGATTAAACGTGTCAGCCGTCCAGGTTTGCGTATTTATAAAAATGCCAGTGAGCTTCCACGTGTTCTTGGTGGTTTGGGTATAGCAATTGTTTCTACCTCAAAAGGTGTGATGACAGATACTGCTGCACGCAAACTCGGTCACGGTGGTGAAGTCCTCTGTGTTGTGTCATAGGGAGAACGGAAGATGTCAAGAATTGCAAAAAATCCGGTCAGTATCCCATCAGGTGTGACGGTTAATTTCAATGATTCGGTTTTGGCTGTTAAAGGTTCAAAAGGTGAGTTGAAGCAAGAAATTCATGCCTCCGTTGATTTGAATATTGCAGAAGATGTTATTACTGTTTCTGCAAAAGACGGTGTTGACGGTTCAAAAGCAATGTCAGGAACCATGCGCTCGTTAGTGCAAAATATGGTTACCGGTGTTACAGATGGTTTTGAAAAGAAATTGGCATTGGTTGGTGTTGGTTACAGAGCAAAAGCGCAAGGTAATATTCTAGACTTGACGCTTGGGTTTTCACATCCTGTTAATTATGAAGTGCCAGAAGGTATTCAAATTGAAACTCCTTCAAATACAGAAATTGTTGTTAAAGGCATTGATAAGCAACTGGTTGGCCAGGTAGCAGCCAATATTAGAGGTTATCGCCCACCAGAGCCATACAAAGGCAAAGGTGTGAAATACGTGGATGAGTACATCCGTCGTAAAGAAGCGAAGAAGAAATAGGGTAGCGTCATGAACAAGAAAGTAGCTAGAATTCGTCGTGCGGTAAAAAATCGTATGAAAATGAAAGAGCTGGGCGCCATTCGCTTGGTAGTCAATCGTACGCCACGACACATATATGCACAAGTCATCTC
The DNA here is from genome assembly GCA_029880585.1 of Gammaproteobacteria bacterium. Lineage (GTDB taxonomy): Bacteria > Pseudomonadota > Gammaproteobacteria > Enterobacterales > Kangiellaceae > Aliikangiella. The sequence goes on along the minus strand of JAOUOC010000008.1, from coordinate 19,400 downwards.
GTCTGAAGGTGGCAAGGTGTTGGCTTCTGCTTCAACTCTTGATAAAGGGTTTAAAGCTAAATCAACAGGTAATGTTGAGTCAGCCAAAGAGATTGGCAAGTTGATTGCTGAAAGAGCGACAAAAGCAGGTGTTAAAAACGTTGCTTTTGACCGTTCAGGTTTTAAATATCATGGCCGCGTTAAAGCATTGGCAGATGCTGCACGTGAAAATGGTCTACAGTTTTAAGGGTTAGATTATGGCTAGACAAGATACGAACAACGCTGAAGGCTTGGTAGAAAAGTTAGTCAACGTCAACCGTGTTGCGAAAGTAGTTAAAGGTGGACGCATTTTCTCTTTTACAGCTCTGACAGTGGTTGGTGATGGTAACGGAAAAGTTGGTTTTGGACGTGGTAAAGCAAGAGAAGTTCCTGCTGCTATACAAAAAGCAATGGAACAAGCTCGTCGCAATATGATTCAGGTAGATCTGAAAGATGAGCATACCTTGCAGCATCCAATTACAGCCAGACATGGTGCATCAAAAGTTTACATGCAGCCAGCTTCACAAGGTACAGGTATCATTGCCGGTGGTGCAATGCGTGCAGTATTTGAAGTGGTTGGTGTCGAAAATGTACTGGCAAAAAGTATTGGTTCAACCAATCCAATTAACATTGTAAGAGCAACGATTCGCGGTTTGAGTGATATGGCTTCTCCGGAGTCAGTAGCGTCAAAACGCGGCAAGTCAGTTGCTGATATTTTGGAGTAAAATCATGGCAGCAAAGAAATTCATGAAAGTTACTCAAGTAAAATCATCAAATGGTCGATTGGCTAATCACAAGGCTTGTTTGATGGGATTGGGTTTGAGAAGAATTGGTCATACTGTAGAAGTTGAAGATACACCTTCAACTAGAGGTATGGTGAATAAAGTTTATTATATGGTTCGAGTGGAGGAATAATCTCATGAGTGAAAATACTATGCGATTGAATACGCTCAGCCCTGCTCCTGGATCACGCAAGTCGTCCAAACGTGTTGGCCGTGGTATTGGTTCAACATTGGGTAAAACTTGTGGTCGCGGTCACAAGGGTTTGAAATCACGTTCAGGTGGTAAAGTGAGTGCTGGTTTTGAAGGTGGACAAATGCCTTTAAAACAACGTTTGCCTAAATTTGGTTTCAAGTCCAGAAAATCTTTGGTATCTGCTGAAATTCGTTTAGGCGAATTGAACAAGGTAGAAGGTGGCAAGGTAGATTTGTTGTCACTTAAATCAGCTGGTTTGATCAACAGAAACATTCAACAAGTAAAAGTAATGCTTTCTGGTGAAATTAATACTGCTGTTACTATTGGTGACGGGATCAGAGTTAGTAAGGGTGCGAAAGCTGCCATCGAAGCAGCAGGCGGAAGCATTGCCAGTTAATTTAGCTGGCATTGTATTTTGGGGATAAATTGGATTGATAAATTATGGCTAAAGCTCCATTAGAAAAAAAATCAGGCGGTCTGACAGAGCTAAAACAAAGATTAATGTTTGTTTTAATAGCAATCGTTATCTTTCGTTTAGGCTCCTTTATACCCGTTCCAGGTATTGCTCCAAATGTTTTGGCAGAATTGTTTGGTCAGCAACAAGGAACTATATTAGCTTTATTTAATGTGTTCTCAGGTGGCGCAATGGAAAGAGCAAGTGTGTTCGCCTTGGGTATCATGCCTTACATTACTGCATCAATTATTATGCAGGTATTAAGTTTTGTTGATGACAGACTTAAGGAAATTAAAAAAGAAGGCGAGGCTGGACGTCGCAAAATTAACCAATATACGCGTTATCTGACTTTTGTGCTTGCCACATTGCAAGCTGTTGGAATTTCATCCGGTTTTCCAGGTTTAATGCCAGGTTTGGTGCCTAATCCTGATTTCGGCTTTTATTTTGGCGCAGTGGTTTCTCTGGTTACCGGCACGATGTTCTTGATGTGGTTAGGTGAGCAGATAAATGAACGTGGTATTGGTAATGGTATTTCTATTTTGATTTGTGTCGGTATCGTTGCAGGATTGCCAACCGCTTTAGGTCAAACTTTCGAACAGGCCAAACAGGGCGATTTGAATGTGTTGGCTATGCTGTTAATTTTTGCAGTTGTTGTAGTTGTAACAGCATTTGTTGTTTTTATGGAAAGAGGACAAAGACGTATTGTTGTCAACTATGCGCAAAGACAACAAGGTCGAAAGCTGTATGCAGCTCAGTCATCTCATTTGCCATTCAAAATTAATATGGCGGGTGTAATTCCGGCAATCTTTGCATCAAGTATCATTCTATTCCCAGGCACTATCGCTCAGTGGGTTGGTGGTTCCAATCAGGATGGAAGCTTGTTGTGGTTACAAAACATTGCCAGTCAGCTACAACCTGGCAATCCACTTTATATGCTGATCTATGCTGTGGGTATTATATTCTTCTGCTTTTTCTATACTGCGTTGGTTTACAACCCTAGAGAAACAGCAGATCAATTGAAAAAATCTGGAGCGTTTATTCCCGGAGTACGTCCTGGTGAGCAAACCTCCAAATATATCGATAAGGTTATGACTCGTTTAACTTTCGTTGGCGCAATGTATATTACAGCCGTCTGTTTGTTACCTGAGTTTATGATTTTATTTTGGCAAGTGCCTTTCTACTTCGGTGGAACATCACTATTGATTATTGTTGTTGTTATTATGGATTTTATGTCGCAAATTCAGGCGCATTTAATCTCACGCAACTATGATTCAGTATTGAAAAAGGCTAATTTTAAAAACTATGGTAAAACCGGTTTAAGGTAATATCTGGTTTATTTTTTTCGGAGTAAGAAAATGAAAGTTCGAGCTTCTGTTAAAAAGATGTGCCGTGAATGCAAAATTATTCGCAGAAACGGTAGTATTCGTGTAATTTGTACTGACCCTCGCCATAAACAGCGACAAGGTTAATATTAGTACTTCCTTAATATATCTCTACAGAGAGATTACAAATTGCATTAACAGGTTGATTTTTAATCGTTTCAAGGCTATTATGTCGCGCCTTTTTTAAGGAACCATAATTGAATATCTTGAAACTGAAATTTGGGAGTTAGTTAAATGGCCCGTATCGCTGGTATTAACGTTCCAGTTAACAAGCATTCGGTTATTGCTTTGACATCGATTTACGGTATCGGCTCAAATCGCGCAAAATTAATTTGTGCAAATGCTGGTATTGAAGAGAATCGAAAAATCAAAGACTTGGCTGAATCAGAAATAGAATCACTTCGTAATGAAGTTGCAAAATTCACTGTTGAAGGTGATTTGCGACGTGAAGTGTCAATGAGTATCAAGCGTTTAATGGACTTGGGTTGCTTTCGTGGTATTCGCCACAGAAGAAGCTTGCCAGTTCGTGGACAACGCACCAAGACAAACGCACGTACCCGTAAAGGGCCGCGTAAACCAATCAAGAGATAAGAAGTTATGGCAAAGACACCTCGTTCTCGTAAAAAGGTCAAAAAGCACGTAGTTGACGGAATGGCGCATATTCATGCTTCATTTAACAATACTATCGTGACTGTAACAGACCGACAAGGAAACGCGCTTGCCTGGGCTACTTCAGGTGGTTCCGGCTTTAGAGGATCGCGTAAAAGTACACCATTTGCTGCTCAGGTAGCAGCAGATAGAGTTGCGGAAATGGTAAAAGAAATGGGTATGAAAAATATGGAAGTTTTCGTAAAGGGCCCTGGACCTGGCCGTGAATCAGCCATTCGAGCATTAAATGCAGCTGGTTTCAAAATTACGAACATCACTGATGTCACCCCTATTCCGCATAATGGCTGTAGACCGCCTAAAAAGCGTCGCGTGTAACTTAGGTTTGTTGGAGAAGATAAATGGCGAGATATATTGGACCTAAACTCAAGTTAGCACGTCGTGAAGGCGTCGATCTGATGCTTAAAAGTGGCGTTCGTGCTATTGAGGATAAATGTAAAATTGATCAGGCACCTGGTTTTCATGGTGCAAGGCGTGGTCGACTATCTGACTACGGTTTGCAGTTACGTGAAAAGCAAAAAGTAAGACGTATTTACGGTGTACTTGAAAAGCAATTTAGAAATTATTACAAAGAAGCTGCAAGATTAAAAGGTGCTACCGGTACCAATTTGTTGCAGTTACTCGAATCACGATTAGATAATGTGGTTTATCGTATGGGCTTTGGCTCTACACGTTCTGAATCAAGACAACTTGTTAGTCATAAGGCAATTTTGGTAAATGGTCAATGTGTAAACATTCCTTCTTATCAGGTTAAGCCGTCTGATGTTGTTTCTGTACGTGAAAAATCCAAAAAACAGGCTAGAATTGTAGCAGCGCTTGAATTAGCGTCACAAAAAGATAAACCAACCTGGATTGAAGTTGATGAGAAAAAAATGGAAGGTACTTTTAAAAATGTACCAGACCGTTCTGATTTACCAGCAGATATCAACGAAAATCTGATTGTGGAATTATACTCCAAGTAATACTTGAAGAGGATTATTTATGGGCAATGTCACTGAGCTGCTTACACCGCGGCAGATAAAAGTAGAAAGTCAAAGCGAAACCAAAGCCAAAATCGTTCTTGAGCCTTTCGAGAGAGGTTTTGGGCACACATTGGGCAATTCTCTAAGACGTATTTTACTTTCATCAATGCCTGGTTGTGCAGTTGTAGAAGTGGAAATTGATGGTGTCCTTCATGAATATACGACTATTGAAAATGTTCAGGAAGACGTCATTGATATCTTGCTAAACCTGAAAGGTTTGGCAGTACAATTGGAAGATAAGGATGAGGCTGTTTTGACTCTGGAAAAGAAAGGTGAAGGAGCCGTTACAGCAGCTGACATTGAAGAGCAAGCAGGTGTTAAAATTGTAAACCCTGACCATCATATAGCCACCTTAACTAAAAAAGGTGTGCTGAGCATGAAGTTGCATGTGAAAAATGGCCGTGGTTATGAACCTGCTGCAGCAAGAAGAAAAGACGATGAGGATGATAATAGTATCGGTAGATTACAGCTTGATGCTTCATTCAGCCCTGTTCGTCGTGTTTCTTATGTTGTTGATTCTGCACGTGTTGAGCAACGAACAAACCTTGATAAACTGGTTATCGATTTGGAGACCAATGGTACTATCGAGCCAGAAGAGGCGATCAGACGTTGTGCAACTATTCTGCAACAACAATTAGCTGCATTTGTTGACTTACAGGATGAAAAACAGGTTGTTCCTGAAAAAGAAGAGCCTGAGGTTGATCCAATTCTATTAAGACCAGTTGATGATCTTGAATTGACAGTAAGAAGTGCAAATTGTTTGAAAACAGAAAATATTCATTATATTGGTGATTTGATTCAACGTACTGAAGTAGAGTTGCTTAAAACTCCTAATCTTGGTAAGAAGTCATTGACTGAAATCAAGGATGTTTTGGCTTCACGTGGACTGTCTTTAGGCATGCGTCTTGAGAATTGGCCTCCTTCAAGTATTATGGATGATATGTAGAATTTACCATTTATGGTAGTTTTATTGTGATCGAAAGATCGCACATAAAGTAAGTATTCTGAAAGCCCGGTTTAACCGGGCTTAAATTCAGGATATTAAATAACATTAACTAAATAATATCAGTACTATTGCAGGCTGGTAACGAGTAGGTGAAAAAATGCGTCATCGTCATAGTGGTCGTCAACTTAACAGAAATTCCAGTCATCGTCAGGCGATGTTTAAGAATATGTCTGTTTCGCTTATTGAACATGAATTAATTAAAACAACTTTGCCAAAAGCCAAAGAACTGCGTCGTGTAGTAGAGCCCTTAATTACATTGTCAAAAGAAGACAGTGTTGCAAATCGCAGGCTCGCATTCTCTCGTACACGCAGTAAATCAGCAGTTGGTAAACTGTTTGATGAATTAGGCCCAAGATATCAGGATCGACCTGGTGGGTATCTGAGAATTATTAAAGCTGGTTTTAGAGCAGGCGATAAAGCGCCAATGGCATATGTTGAATTGGTTGACAGACCAATTATAGAAGTAGAAGATGTGGAAGAAGTAGAAGCCACAGAAGAATAGTTTAGTTTTGAGATTGAAATTGGCCAGAGATTACTCTGGCTTTTTTTTGCCTGTAATAAAAAGAAAATGGCTGGAAATGAGTATCATAATTAATGCACCGAATTGTGAGCCAGACATAAATAAAATTTGTTTAGGATTAATAGATAAAAACTCGACTAAAAATCGGCAGATACCCCATAAAAAAAGTAAATTAAAAAATATGAAATAGTGTTTTTGTTCTTTAAAGGTAAGACGGTTAAGATAAAAATATATTATCACTGAGTAAGCAATTTCATATAGCGGTAATGGATGTACATTCTCTTTTGTTGGCTCCATACCGTTTGGAAAACTCATCCCCCAAGGTAGATCGGTTTTTATGCCATAGCAATTATCTCCGGCAAGAAAACATCCAATTCTTGCAATAGCATAACAAATGATCACAGCTGGAGCAGCATTATCAAGTAAAACAGAAAGGTTTATCTTATTAATTTTTGAAAAGATAAAAGCTGTAAGAATAGCACCAAGTAATGCTCCCTGACTTGAGTAGCCTTGACTAAAATCAGTTAGATATTGATATGGATAATAATCTATGTATTTAACTACAAACAGAAGTTTTGAACTAATGACAGCTGATACTACAAGTGCCAAAATATAAAGATCGAAATTTATCGAAGATGCGTTTATGGTTTGAAGTCGTTTTAAATAAAGAAAACGACCTGTTAAAAATGAAATTGCGAGCATTAATCCATAGGTGGAAATCATGTGATTTTGAGTAATTGTTAAGTAAGGAAACATATTGATCAGCTTATATAATTAAATCTCAGAATTAGATGAAATTGGCATAGTTGTAAAAAAATATTAATAGAACATGTTATAAATAAATCATTTTTAATAATTATATTTAAATTTTATGTAAAGTAGATAGAATGTAGCACCTGTTAACATTTTATACTATAACAATAATAAGCAGCTGTTAACAAGTTATTACATGACGTTATATATTTGTAAAAGGTGAGTTAGTGGGCTATTTTTATTAGATTGATATTGTTTGTCTGACGATAAAAAGGTTTTACAAAATAAAACACCAGACGCCAGCAGTAGAACAAAAAGAAAGGTTTGGAGGTACAATTTGGTTGTTGTAGCAAGTGATAGAGTCAAGGAGGCTCAGCTTCGATATCCTGGAGCAGATCACTATTTGCAAGGATGGTATCAAATACTTAGTAAGGGAAGCTTCAAATCTGAAGCGGCTTTAAAGGTCGTTTTTGGAGATATTCGAGGCTTTAGTCATCAATATCGTTTTCCAATTCCAGAGTCTACCTTGTTGGTTCATACGTTAATAAATTTTGAATCACAGGTTGCGTTGATAGAAGAAATCAAGCCGGGCAATCATTAGGAGATTTGTATGCAAGAATCACTTGAAAAAGCAGTACAGTACTGGGACATGGTTGCTCCGGTAATTGATATTCCAAAAAATAAAGAAGATTATGAACATCTTGTAAGTAATATAAAGGATGCTATTACTTTGGTTGAAAACCGCCCAAATCATCATTTATCTGGGCTAATCGAAGCAATGGGAAAAGCAGCCAAAGAATATGAAGGCGAGGCGTTACTTGAGAATCAGGGTAATGGACTAAAAGCACTAAAGTTTTTGATTAAATTACATAAAATAAAGCAGTCTGATTTGAAAGAAATTGGTAGTCAGGGAGTTGTTTCAGAAGTATTAAATGGTAAAAGATCCTTAACACTAAGACATGTTAAAGAGTTATCAAAAAAGTTCAGTGTGTCACCCAGTGTATTCATCGATGTGTAGATTGGGGTACCTCAATCTACACTTTCAAAAAATCAATTTATAGAAATTACGACAAAATAAATACACAGATTAAAGCGGTACTGCCTTATTCCATGGTTCAACTTCAAAAGTATGTGAAAATACCCAACTACTATATTTGCTACTTTTTTTGTTATCTTTATTTAAAGTTCTCTGCAACACGCTTTGGTGAATGAATAATTGGCCGTGTATTTCATTATTCCATGAACGAACCTTTTTTGGATAGGCGGCGGCGATTCCATTTCGAGAGTCATGCATAACACCATCAGCATCCTGAGATATATCAACCTTGTGATGCGGGTATATTAAAAAACCATGTTGTTGAGCTTTTTGCAACATCCAGACGAAAGGAATATCTGAAAGGTTTTGCTCCTTATAGCCACCGCCAACATCAGTATGCACACCACAAAACCAGACTTGTTGCATTTTTTGGTGATCAAGCAATTCTTTATCCCACAAAGATGGTGAAAAAACCTTGCGTTCCTCATCAATTGCTAATGCATGGTACGCATTTTCAACTGAAGGGCTTAATTTTTGATTATGGAAATTATGTTTTAATCCAGGGATCTTGTTCATAAACCAGTCAAGGGCTTTAACAGGAAGGCCAAGAGCATAAACCGTATCCCAGACTCCTAAAAATTTAATTTTAACCCACATGTTATGATTTTTAGATAGAAAGCTATCAGCAGCTTTTTTGCGCTTATTTTTATTTGATATTTTGTAAATATCATAGGCTTCCTGGATAAGTTCGGGACGAGATTTTGGAAGTAAACCAAATAAATCGATAAAACCGGAAAGACTACGTACAGTCGCCGCTCCGCGGCTAAAACCAAAGAGATAAATATCATCACCAGCATTGTAGTTTTCAAATATAAATTGATAGCATTCGATGATATTTTTACTTATACCAGCACCAGAAACACTACCAGAAATTTTACGCCAACCGGTTCCAAGACCTCTATCGTAAAAAACAATTTGATCCGGACTGCGGTCTTTTGCAAGATTAAATAGTTTATAAACGTTTGTATTATTACCCTTACCGCCTTCCTGGCCTGTGCCATCAGAAAGCACAATAATATTCTTTTTCATGATGTTAGCTCCATTTGTTTTCGAATATTAAATCAATAAAAGTCTAATTTGAAAAGAGATTTATGTGTAAACATATGTAACTGAGATATGAAAGAATTGTAAATAATGATGTTGTGGTAGAATAGCGAAGAAATTTTTAGGGGAATTTATGCCAGAGCAGATAGTTGAATTTATAAATAATAATATTGAATGGGCGAGCCTGATTGTGTTTGCAATTGCATTTCTGGAATCGATGGCTATTGTTGGTTTATTAATGCCTGGCTGGGTATTGTTGTTGGCAATTGGTGGATTAATTGGCGGTGACGTGCTTCCATTCTATCCGATTGTTATTGCAGCGTATCTGGGGGCAGTCATAGGAGAATACATTAGTTATTATGTCGGATATCATTATCATGAAAAATTTCTACAAATCAGGTTTTTTTCTGAAAGAAAGAAGTTGATAGAAAAGGGTAGAGTGTTTTTTAAAAAACACGGAATTTTAGGTGTTTTCGTCAGTCGTTTTTTTGGTCCGGCGCGTGCGGTCATTCCGTTGGTAGCCGGAATCTGTGAAATGAAAAAAAGGCATTTTATATGGGTAAATCTGGTATCAGGTATGATCTGGGCGCCAGCATATTTAATTCCAGGAATTTTGCTGGGTGCAGCAGTTTCTGTAGATAAACAACAAAGTTACATAATGCTTGCATTCATTGTATTGATTTCAGGAAGCATGGTGGCAAGTTATAAAAGTTTCAGAAAATGGCAAAATAATGAGAAAGAGAAGTCTGGATTACCAATAATGAGCATAATACATGCGTTATTGTCTTTAATGATTTTAGTATATTTTGTTCAGTCGGAATACTGGAAAAGTTTTAAGGAAATTATTATGACTGTAGTTTCAAAATTATAAGATAAGAAAACCTGAGGACTATATCGAACTCAGGTTTTTTTGTGAAAACAAATCTATTCTAATGTGAATTAACTGATGTCACGGAAGTTGTCTCTGGCTCTTCAATACCAGCCAGTTTGCTCGACCAGTTTTCCATATTCTTCTCGGCAATACTTTGCATCATGCTGAGGGAATTGGAGCCCATGATAGTATTCAGAGGGCTTTTGAGACCTGCACGGTGTTGCATAAAAAGTTTAATGCTATGCTCTAAAAAACGACTCATCATTGCTTGCATGGAATCGCCATAAAAACGTACAAATTCCTTTAATAACTCTGTCCCAAGGATTGGTTGGCCAGATGTTTCTTCTTCCGCAATAATTTGAATAAGTGTACAGCGCGTTAAATCTTCATTGGTTTTGGCATCAATAACCTTGAATTCACTATATGACATGACTAAATCTTTAACATCGTGCAAAGTGATATAGCTGCTGATTTTCGTGTCATAAAGACGACGATTCGGATATTTCTTTATTACTCTTATCTCTGACATTGTTCCATCCCGCTTTGGATAACGATTTAAATTTTCAGAATATAAAATACATTCAGAAAGAATAAACCATTATTATTATTACATGATATAGTAATTATTTATTATTTCATTTTGTGCAGTGTAACAATACTCGAAATAAAATAAAATAGAAATAGCAAGATTTCACTAAAAAATATTATTTAGTCAGCCAAGAACGTCAAAAATGGTAATTGTAACCCATTGATAACTCACGTTGTGATTCTCCATTTATTTTTAACAAAGAAAAATCTAGAGAAAGAGTGTGGTTTGGTGAAAAAAGATAAAAAGAATTTTTAAACTTTGCTGATTGAAATAAAAACTCATCATCAAATAATGTTTTTTTATATTTAAAATCAAATTGAGTGATGCCTATTGAATGATTTCTAATTGCGCCAAGATTTACACCAGAAAAACCAGATATAGGAGTGTTTAAGTTACCGCTGTATTGTATACCTAGGTTAAGAAGAGAATAAAAAATAGTATCATGGTTACCTTTTTTAGATTTACCTAACCCCATTTCAAAGTTGTTAATATAAAAATTATTATTGTTGTAGTACAACAAAGAACGATTTATATCCATAGACCAGGAAACAGGAGAATTATTAAATTCTGTAATAGGAATAAAGGACTTGAGAGAAAGTAAATTAAAATGTGTTAGAGATAGGTTATTGTTATCAAGTGAAAAATCTGCATCAAGAAACGAAACCTGACTGCCAAAAGTTTGATGTGCCAAGTTATCCATCAGTCTATGATAGCCTAGTGAAAAATTTATAGATTGATACTGTTTAGATTCAGAGCGATGGTGAGATATGGTTAGTCTGTGCGCCTTATGAGGTTGTATATAGGAATGATTAACTTGCTCTTTTGGTGTGAATACGCGTTCGAAGTTTTCAAATAGAGGAGAGAGCCTATTAATATTTTTTTCACCTTGAGTGCGTGTTATGCGTTGATCTTGAACTAAAATATCTATTAAATTAATGCTTGCTTGTAGAATATTTTGCTTTTCAATTGTTGGAAGTTTATAAAAATCATTATTAATAGGTTTTCCAAGAGCTAAATCAAAAATAATTTCCTTTGTATCAGCGTCAAACTTGGAAACTGTTGTACTAAATTTTGTCAGTGATGAAGGAATGTAAGTTGAAGAGTCAATTAGATTTCTTTCATATAAAATATCTACTGTATCTGAAGGAAGAGTGTAAAATGGTAGTAAATCACTAATTGAAAATTGACTATCAATGATTTGCAAAAAGGCAAGAATCATATATGAACAGTTGTAGTCAAAGAAATAGTATTTAAATTGGGCATATTTAAGTTGCCATAAAACATCAGAGATATGCGATAATTTAATAGGTGATATATTTAGTTGAAATTCCCAAATATTTCTATTCTCAACATAATTATATTCCCTTAATTTGATATGGTAAGGAACAAGCTTAAATTGACCAACAAAATCGCCAGACATTCCACCTTTAATATAGTCAATAAATGAAATGTTAGAGGGTAACTTAGCAACGTAGTTAATTGATATGGACTTATTTTTAGGTATAGTATTATTATTCAAACGTAAAAAGGTATGTCCAAAAACTGAAGAAGGGCTATTCATGTAGGCGGCTGGCATAATTAAGGATACAGAAGTAAATTTATATTTAGATTGCCACGATTTATAACCACTACAATGCGCAGTAAAATCAAAGTGAGAATTAATAAGATTATATTGAAGAAGAAATTTATATCTAACTGGATATTTACATTTGATATTAATGTTTTCAGAGGTTGTCTTGGATTTAAATAATTGAATAGATGCTTCAAGCTCATTTAACGGGTTATTTTTACCGTCTGTAGAAAGAAAAAAAGAGTCATTAGATATTAAGCTGCTAATAGATTGACCTTCCTTAATATAAAAATTTATTGACAGCCATTGTTTTGATGTCGAAATTAAGTTGTAATCTGACTGACCCTGAACGATATAACTGTTTAGGAGAATCAAGTGTAATAAAATAAAGTGATATATTATTTTTTTCAAAGTGAATATTTATATTTGTAAAAATGTGGTACTATTTTTTTGTGTTTTGAATTATAAAAGAAAGCACATTAAATATATACGAAAAGATAATTAAAAGGTGGAAAATAATGAAAGTAAAAAATATTATGATTTTAGGATGCTTATTTTTATTGTCAGCTTGTGCAACTATAATGGATGGAGAGACACAGATTCTGAACATTCAATCATCACCATCAGGAGCGACAGTAACTATAAATGGACAAGCGGTTGGTGTTACGCCTCTAACCATACCAGTAACAAGAATGGATAATTCAGTAATGAAAATCAGTCTTGAAGGATACAATACACAAGAAATTGATATGACAACAAAGCTTAACCAGATGTTTTGGGGGAATTTCATTTTCGGTGGCCTATTTGGTTCAACTACAGATTCTGTAACTGGTGCCAGTATTGAATATAGCCCTAATCACTTTAATATCCAATTAGAGAAAAAAAGTTAATGCGCAATTTTGAAGGGGCGAAAGCCTCTTCATATAAAATATTTTCTATTGTTGTCTTATTTATATTTTCAGGTTGCTTATTGGCTGAGGATGAGCTGGGAAAAAATAAAAGTTATATTTCAGAAGTGGAATTTAACCTCGAATATTTTGTACTGCTTAACTTTTTTTCAATTCACGATGAGTTACAGGCTGAGCAAGGTGATTTTCTTGAAGTAATATTGGATGAAATAAGTATATGTAAAGATGTTAATAAGTCAGAACTTATTAAAGGAATGAGAGAACTAACAAAAAACTCAAAAAATAGTAAAGAGTTTGCAAGACAAATAATAAAATTAAAAGAAAGAAAACAATGTTAAATTTCAATGTTATCAATCAATCTCGGCTGACCCATCCAGCCCGCGACAGCAATTAATAAATCTGAATCATCCCGGTCTGCAGGATGAAGATCAGATTGTCTGATAATTTCAAAATAATCCACTTTGAAGCCAGAATGGCTCAGTGTATTTATCGATTGCTGAATGATGTCATCAAAAGAGCGTTGATTTTGTTTTATCTGCTCAGCTGCTTGTAGAATGACTTGACGAAGAATGGCCGCTTCCTGTTTTTCTTTATCTGTTAAATAGCCATTACGAGAACTCATGGCCAAACCGTTACTCTCACGAACAATTTCTCCACCAATGACTTCAACTGGTATTCTAAGGTCATTCACCATATTGGATATGATTTTGTATTGTTGATAATCCTTTTTCCCAAAAAATGCATAGTTGGGCTGAACAATATTAAAAAGAATATTCACAACCGTAGTGACACCTTGAAAGTGAGTAGGACGGCTTTTGCCACAAAGATACTCTGTCAATCGATTGGCAATAACATGGGTATGGATTTCTTTTCCTAGAGGATAAATATCCTTTTCTGAAGGAGTAAATAAATAATCAGTGGATATGGCAGATAATTTTTGAATGTCCAATTTGAGCGTACGAGGATAGCTGGACAAGTCTTCACCTTGTCCAAATTGCAAAGGATTGACAAAAATGCTACAAACAGTGACGTCCGCTTTATTCTTCGAGAGCTCAATTAATGAAAGATGTCCTTCATGCAAATTACCCATGGTAGGAACAAAGCCAATAGTTTTACCTTCGGCCTTGAGATTGAGCATCAATAATTGGAGTTCCTTGGGATCAGAGATAATTTGCATTGTAGGTGTGCTAATTTTATTGGTTATTCAAAACTGTGATCTGCAGTGGGAAAGCTTCTTTCTTTTACCTGCCTGATGTAGAGTGAGATCGCATCAGCGATAGTTTCAACACCTTTTTCGGCTACAAAATCCTTAACGAATTTTGGTCTGAAATCAAGATTTAAACCCAGCATATCGTAAAGTACTAATACCTGACCATCAGTGTGAACACCAGCGCCTATACCAATGGTCGGAATAGATAACTGATCTGTTATTTTTTTGGCAAGATCAGCGGGAACACATTCAAGTACCAGCATACTGGCCCCTGCTTCCTGTAATGCAATAGCATCCTGAATAATTTGGCTAGCCTGCTCTTCATCTCTTCCTTGCACTCGATAACCACCAAGTGCGTCGACCGATTGGGGCGTTAACCCAAGATGAGCGCATACAGGTATGCCAACATCAGATAATTTTGCGACAGTATCAAATAGCCATTCACCACCCTCAAGCTTGACCATGTTGGCGCCAGACTGCATAAGTAATGTAGCATTATCAAGAGCTGCATCAACTGTAGCGTATGTCATGTAGGGCATATCACCAATAACAAAAGCAGACTGATTACCACGAACTACAGCCTCAGTGTGATAACACATTTGCTCAATAGTAACAGGCACAGTAGTTCTATTGCCCTGAATAACCATACCTAATGAATCTCCTACCAAAATAACATCAATTCCCTGCTTTGATAAAAGGTTGGCATAAGTAGCATCATAAGCAGTTAGAACTGTAATGGGATCTTTTTCAAGCTTCATTTGGCTTAGCTTGTGCAAGGTAGTTAATTTCATGAGTAAGTCCAGTTCAGTTTAAATAGTATTTTTTTGTGAAACAGAAGAACAAAATTATAATCAGTTACAGACAAGAATAATAGTATAAAGGTGTAGAAACAGCATTAGCCTACAACAGGGTTGAAATAATGCCGCCCTGGTTTGATATTTTCAATGTGAGTTAATAATTGTTGGTAATGATCTTCATTGTTGACCAGATCCATGCCTGATGCATTGACAATCAAAAGTGGAGAACTATTATAATAATGAAAAAACTGAGTATAGGCATCGTTTAACTGGTTGAGATAATCAGCCGTAATTGAAAACTCCATGTTTTGATTGCGTTTTCTAATACGTTTTAACAGGACATCTACAGGGGCTTGTAAATATATGACCAAATCAGGTCGTGGTGCATCAATAGTCAAGTTGTCATAAACCTGTTCATAAAGTTTGTATTCATCGGGGTTCAAGGTAACCTGTGCAAACAAACGATCCTTATCCATTAAAAAATCTGCAACACGATTTTGAATAAACATATCCTTTTGAATTAATTTTTTTAGCTGTTGCGTTCTTTGAAACAGGAAAAAAAGCTGAGCAGGTAGAGCGCCTGTTTTTGGATCTTGATAAAAACGCTCAAGAAATGGATTTTGTTCCTCATGCTCATTAACCAATTCGCCTTGAAAAGTTTGAGCCAATTTTTCAGCAAGCGTCGTTTTTCCAACTCCAATGGGACCTTCAACGGCAATAAAGTTATGTTTGCTGGATTGTTTTTCCAGATGTTTATCAGATCTATGTCGTTTGGTTTTAGTCACAGTTTTGTGATCCCATCTTTATTGATATTTTTAACAAGAGTCGAGATCCCTAATCCATCAGGTAAAATTAAATCAGGTGAAATTTCATGTAAAGGCATTAAAACGAAATTTCTATGATACAAACCATAATGGGGGACACATAGTCTTTCAGACTCAATGGTCTCATTATTGTAGAGAAGAAGGTCGAGATCAAGCGTTCTGGGAGACCATCTTTCTGAATTTCTGACTCTGCCATGTCGTATTTCTATCAATTGTAATTCATCAAGCAGAAAAACTGGAGACAGAGAAGTATAAATTTTGGCAACTGCATTAATGTAATCAGGTTGTGCAAATCCGCCTAGTGGACGAGAACGATACAAACTGGAAACAGAAATTACATTAATGGTTTCAAGGTGTTGTAACGATTCAATTGCCAGATTAATTTGATTGACAGGCTCATCAAGATTGGAGCCCAATCCAATAAAGGCTGTAGCCTCTTTTTTAGTGCTATCATCACTGGCATTGTAAGTCGTGTTATTTTGAATAGTCATATCCGGAGCCATACAACATCAAATTTCAAGCGGGTTTATTTTGTAAAACGCCGTTTGTTCTGTTTTTCCTTGTAGTTTCTTCTACGCTGATTACTTTTTGTTGATTGTCTGGTGAGATAGCCTATCATTGTTTCCTGCCCCTGACTATCCTGAAGTTGTATTTGTGTCCACCAATTTGCCAGTTGACTGAGCTGTTTGTCTTTACCAGCACGGAGACAAAGAAAATCATAGGCTGCTCTAAATCTTGGGTGAGACAAAACAGAATAAATTTGTCTGGGTTTTTGATTTATTAATTTGGATTGCAGATCCCAAATTTCTCTTATTACAGAAGAAAATCTTTTGGGTATTGAAACCAATGCAAGTTGATCATTGAGCACTTGAGTACTGGCCTTTTGGTAAGCAACATAGGGTTTAAGACCTTTGTTTATATGAAAGGAAATTGAATCCAGCAATGGTTTCCACAATAAAACTGCGAATAAAAAAGCTGGTGTTACAGGTAAATCCTGATAAATTCGTTTATCAGTACTTGCCAGAGCTTCGTAAATAAAGTCAGAAAAGTCCTGCGGTGAAGATGACTCAACAGAATGGTTATTGTTAGTGGTGCGAATGTTACTGGTTTTTGAATCATATGAATCGTACTTTAATGCTTTTGTAGTCTGGGGAAAAAGTTCGTTTGCTACTTTATAAGTTAGTAAATTTTTCCAGATGGTAGAGGCATAACCGGATAAAAATAATTTGTTCATCTCTTCCCATAATCTAGCCGATGAAACATGAGTTAACATGTGAGCCATTTTCACAATCGGTTTTGCTGTTTTACTTTCAATATTCAAATTAAGTTTGGTAGATAATCTGATCGCTCTCAATATTCTCACAGGATCTTCTGTATAGCGGCTTTCAGGATCGCCAATCAGTTTAAGTTGGCGGTTTTTTAAATCAGCCAAGCCACCTGTAAAGTCAGTCAAGGTAAAATCCTTACTGCAATAATATAATGCATTAATGGTGAAATCACGCCTGAAAGCATCTTCCTCAACAGTGCCATAAACATTATCTCTGACCAACATACCTGTTGCGCTGGTTTTCGAGTGTTGGTTTTCGGCGTTATCACTTTGGTGATTTGCTCTAAAGGTAGCAACTTCAATCACTTCACGGCCAAACAAGATATGAGCAAGTCGAAAGCGCCTACCAATTAAACGACAATTGCTGAATAAACGTTTTATTTCGTTTGGTGTGGCACTGGTAGCGATATCAAAGTCTTTGGGAGAAAGTTCAAGCAAAAGATCTCTTACGCCACCGCCAACCAGATAAGCCTCAAACCCGGCTTGATTGAGTCGTTGCAAAACTTTAAGTGCATTGGGGCTGATATTTTTGCGAGAAATAATATGATCAGCTCTGCCCAATTTGATCGTTTTGGGCTGAGCAACTTTTTTAAATTTCTGAAAAAGGGATTTAATCATTCAAATCTACAGCTGATTGAGGAATGCAGCAATACTTCTGATGCCTCGCCCCGTTGCCCCTGCTGACCATAAAGCATTTTCACTGTCTTTGTAGCAGGCAGCCAGATCAAGGTGAATCCAGCCAGTTTCAGGTGTGCGAACAAATCTGGATAAAAAGGCTGCTGCATTACTGGCTCCACCTGTGCCACCGCCAGGAACCGGACGACTGTTAGCAGTATCGGCATAAGCTGAAGGGCAATTGTTTTGATGTGACATAGTCAGAGGTAATCGCCAGGTTAAATCAAATTCTTGTTTGGCAATTTGATCAAATTGGCTTGCCAGATTTTCATCCATTGAAAAGAGTGCATTGTAACTGTCGCCAACGGCAGTCATGGCTGCGCCTGTCAAAGTAGCAGCATCAATAATCAAAGGTGTATCAGTTTCACTGGCATCAATCAAACCGTCAGCAAGTACTAACCGACCTTCTGCATCAGTGTTGACTATTTCTACACTGGTACCATTTCGGTATTTCAAAATATCAGCCAATTTATAGGCATGACCACTTACGAGATTTTCCGCACAACATAAATAAAGCTTTACGCGCTTGTTGAGTCCATTGGCAATCGCCAATGCTAACGCAGCTGAAACTGTTGCAGCACCGCCCATGTCACTTTTCATGTGTAGCATACTGAGGGTTTGCTTCATACTGTAACCACCACTATCAAAAGTGATACCCTTACCTACAAGAGCAGCAGCGGGAACTTCTTTTTCCAATCCTTTTGGGCAATAATCAAGTGTTAACAACGCCGGTGGGTTGACGCTACCACGACCAACGCCATAAATACCTACATAGCCTTTGTCCTTTAATTCTTCACCGCTAATAATGGAATAATTTACCGAATCTGGAGCCAGTTGAGTTAAGTACTCACCAACCTGAGTAGCCAATTGCATTGGCGGTAAATCTTCCGGTGAAAGGTTGATGAGTTTTCTTGCCCAGCCATAGATTTTAATACGACTTTTTAACTGCGCCATTTCAGCTTCAGGTAACTCGGCATATTCCAGTTCTGGCATTTTTATGGGTGAGTATAGTCCTTGCCAAAAGTGCCATTGCGCTTCAAGCGTCCAGGTTCCCGTTAATTCCACCTTGGGCATTTTCATACCATTAATAGTACGACCTGCTTTTTGAATCGTTTCAAGATTTTTTGCATTATCTTCCAATGATTGCAGATGAATAATCGCACCATTTGAATCGAATGATAAATTGGCTTTGTCGCCCCACTTGCTATCAATTGAATCGGTTGTGAGTGAAATAGTAAATATTTTAGACATTTTATAAACTCCTGAAATGGCGCTTAATCAAGCAGCAATTATTATTGTAGTAGTTAATCAAGCTGAATTTAATCAAGTAAATGCCCCAACTTGCCATGTTTGGTAGATAAATAGTGTTCGTTGTGTGGATTTCTACCAAATTGTAACGGAACTCTTTCTATTACTTCAATATTAGCAGCTTGCAAGGCTTCAACTTTTTTTGGATTATTGGTCATTAAGATGACTTTGGCAATACCTAGCGCAGCAAGAATTTCAGCAGCGCCGGTAAAGTTACGCTGATCAGCCTGAAAACCCAAATTTAAATTCGCTTCAACGGTATCCTGCCCTTCATCTTGCAAGGCATAGGCCTTGATCTTGTTGGATAATCCAATGCCACGACCTTCCTGTCTTAAATAAACAATAACGCCGCTACCTTTCTCAGCAATTTTTTCCATCGCAGCTT
>JAOUOC010000063.1 GCA_029880585.1 Gammaproteobacteria bacterium | reverse complement strand
TTTTCAATATGATCTGACTATTACAAATAGTATGGGCATGAGTTGTGAATACAAAAATAATACTGCTGCGTGCGGTGATACAGGCTCACTTCTTTTTGTTAAGGATTCGGATATTGAAGAACTTGTAGATATTATTAATACTCCCTAAATTGCATTAAATCAACTTTCTTACTAGAGAGATTAGACGCTCAGTGCTAAGATCTACCTATCTTATTTAATTTTTAAGCAACCTATGTCCGAAGATAATCAAACCTCTGAAAATACTGATTCGTCTGCTGAATCACAACCAAAACACCCTGGAATTATTTCAGTTATCAAAAGTGTTTTGGCCGCCATGGTCGGTATACAAAGTGAAGAGAATCGAAAGCGTGACTTTGAACAAGGTAATTTATGGAATTATCTGGCTGTTGGAGTGGTGATGGTTTTTCTTTTTGTTATTACGCTTGTGTCGATTGTTAATTCTATTTTGGAAGAAGCTGGACGATAAATAATCAGGTGCTAGGAACGAGGTTCGGGGTTAGGGTGATAGTATAATAACCCTCCAGATTCATTTTTGGTTTCAAAATGGATTCCCGCTTTCTCGGGAATGACGAGAGAGGGTTGCTTGGGACGAGGTTCAAAGAGAAGACTTTGAAGTTCGGGGAACGAAACAAATAAAAGATGATGCGGTTCGTACCTCACCGGCATCCTACCAGACACAAAACATCAATAGAAAGTGACCGTCATTCTGGTGAAGACCAGAATCCATTTAAATAAAAAAGGCGGATGACGCTATGCTTATCCGCCCTACAAAAAGTTCTAAACTATTAACTATTAACTATTAACTATTAACTATTAACAGCATTTTAATTTTTAAGAACTTCAAAACTGATTTGGCTTTGATGATTTTTATCGTGATAAATACGATGTTCGGCTTTTACAAAATCTTCCTCTTTGGCATTGAAAATATTATCCACATATTTTTGCGGATTAACATCCAGAAACGGGAAGAAGCTGCTTTGCACCTGAATTTGTAATTTATGACCGCGCTTGATGGTATGCAGAACATCATAGAGCTCAAAGCTGACTTTAGTCGGTTTGCCAGGAACAAAAGGTTCAGGTTTTGACATGCTGTTTCTGAAACGACCTCTTATAGAACCCCAGCGTACCAATTCATGGCGATTGCCTTTTTCTTGATCTACCTTGTCATTATTGACATCCATTCCAGGGAAAACATCAACCAGTTTGACGACAAAATCAGCTGCTGATTGAGAAGTTGAAACCCACAGATCTATTTTTATTGAGCCGGAAATAGTGTAATCAACATCTGCAACTTCTGAATTAAACACCAACACATCTGGCCTTCTGGCTGCAAACCTTTGATCTTCCACCATGTAAGGTTTATCCCATCCTCTACCAATTTTAATGGTATGAGGAACCGGTTTATTCGGATCGCTGATATATTCACTATAACCTTTTCCCTGTAGCGGTTTATTTGTCAATTTCTCATTAGAAGACAAATACAGCTTTGAGTATTTGGTATTCTTTGGCGGCCAACGATCAAATGTACGCCAGCGATTACTACCTGTTTCAAAGATTGTTGCTTTGGAAATTGGATTGATTTTTTTACCTTTTAAATGGTGGGTAAAGAAATTCAAATGAATGTTTTTCTGAAACCACAAACTGGTATCAAATCCAAAATCTGCTTCGCCCAGCTTTTCACCTGAACTACTATTCCACTGACCATGCGACCAGGGACCAATCACCAGACTTACATTGTTCTTTGAGTTGTTCTGCGACATGGTTGAGTAAGTTGATAATGGACCATACAGATCTTCTGTGTCATACCAGCCACCGACTACCAAAGTTGCAGGCTTGGTGTTTTTCAAATGGGGCAATATATTTCTGTCTTGCCAGTATTTATCGTAATTAGGATGCTCAGTCAGCTCATTCCAGAATGGACGCTCACCTTTAAAATATTTTTTATTAACGTTTGAAAGTGGTCCTAATTCTTTATAAAAATCATAGCCGTCAGGCGTATGTAATTTTGAAGACTCAGGCCATGCTTCATGAGTTCCCTCACGTTTTTTATCGAACCGATCAAAAAAGATAAATGCCATTGGCGTTACAAATGCACCGTTTCGATGAAAATCATCAAAAAACCAGTCTGCTATTGGTGCCTGTGGAGAAATAGCCTTTAATGCCTTGTGACTGTTAATAGCTGAAACTGAGGTGTAATAACCTGGATAGGAAACACCCCATTGGCCTACCTTGCCATTATTATTTGCAATGTTTTTTACCAACCAGTCTATTGTGTCATAGGCATCTGTCGCGTCATCAACTGCTTTACCGCCCTTTTGATAGGCATTTTGCGGCCGCATGTTAACAAACTTACCCTCTGACATAAATTTTCCACGAACATCTTGAAATACAAAGATAAAACCTTCTTTTTCAAAGTCTTCATGGGGTCCCAATTTTGTTTTATATTGGTTAACGCCATAAGGTGAAACTCTGTATGGTGTACGCACCATCAACATTGGATATTTTTGGCTGGTATCGTAAGGTACATAAACAGAGGTGAACAACTTAACCCCATCTCGCATAGGTATCTGGTATTCATATTTGGCATAGTTTTGTTTTATGTATTCAGCTCTTTTATCCTTTTCTTCAGCGGCCAAAGAATCAACTGTAAATAACCACAAAAACAGACCTGTAATAATAATCTTTTTCATAACATCCCCCAGGATAATACTTCGATTAAAACCAATATTCGAATGAAACTAATATTCAAGTACAACTAGATTTTAACTTTTTCAGGCTCTTCTGCTGCTTCAGGATAATTTGGCGCTTCGGCATTTAAAGATCCTTTTCTTGACTGCAAAACATAGTACCAGAGACTCACCAGCAACATCAAAATAACTATTGGTAATGAGATGACAATTAAAGTTGACCAGCCTTGTTTAAACAAAATGATTCCAGCGAATAGTGAGGCAACAGTCTGGAAAAAGAAAATAGTAAAATCATTGATTGCTTGAACTTTGAAGCGTTCATGGGGCAAGTAGCTCTGCGGAAGAATTAAGGTTCCACAGGTAAACAAAAAATTCCATCCTACGCCAAGCAACACCATAGCCCACCAATAGTGCATGACTTCTTTTCCTGAGAGGGCAAACCAGACAACCAGCACATACGACAAGCTGCCCAAAAGCATCAATCGATGAACACCTAAAAAACGCACAAGTAAAGCAGAAAATACAGCTGGCAAATACATGGCAACAATGTGACTTTGAACAACCCATTTGGTTGCTTCAAGATCGTGTCCATCAACTTCATGCATACTCAAAGGTGTGGCCGTCATGATGAAGCTCATGACGAAATAGGCCACTGCACCTGAAATAGCTGCAATGATAAAAGGAGGTTGTTTTATGATTTGCGATATTGGTCGGGACGTCAAACGTTCCTGAGTCTGCTTCACTATGATCGGATCAAGCAGGATAACCACACAAATGGCAATTGCCATCATAATAATCAATGCCAAAAATGAACCGGCAAAACTGTGAGGTGAACTAATCCAGTCCTTGCTGATCACCGCAACTTCCGGACCTAATATGGCAGCAAATATACCAGCTGTCATTAATACAGAAATCGCTTTGGCAGAATCTTCAGCCTGTGCAACGCTTTCCAGTGCAGCAAACCTCATTTGCGCTACAAATGCCATGGTAGAGCCTATTAAAAAAGACCCGAAGCAGAGAAAAATAAAAAGTCCATGCAATGCTGAAACAAAACAGCAAACAGCGCCAGACAAGCCAATAAAAAGTCCAATGATAGTGCCTTTGCGTCGACCTACCATTTTCATCAACATGATTGCCGGAACAACCGAAATAGCGGTTCCGAGAATCATCAAGGTAATAGGTAATGTTGCCAGATCAGGTGTTGGGGCAATTTTGCTCGCAAGCAAACCACCAACAAAAACTATCATCGATGTTCCCGCCATCACTAATGGTTGGGCGAGGAACAATAACCAGATATTTTTGGGTAATGGAATAAAATGACGGCCAAATATGGCCATACCAAACAACAATAAAACAGCAAAGAGCAGTGTAAACGACATAGCTCAGACTCGGCTGCTAATAATCACTTTCCTGCTCTTCCAACGACATGCCACCAATGCTGGCTGACAAGTTCCCCCCAGAGTTTTCGGTTTCATCCAGTTTGATCATCAAACGCAGATCATTTTGAGAATCAGCATGATGTAATGCATCTTCATAGGTAATTTCACCTGCTTTGAACAGACGGAACAAGCTTTGATCGAAAGTTTGCAAACCATGCTCTGTTGATTTGGCCATTAAATCTTTCAATAAATGCAGATCGCCTTTTCTGATATGATCTGAAATTAGAGGTGTATTGATCAGCACCTCTATCGCTGGTCTTCTTCCCTTTCCATCCGGTGTCGGGATCAATTGTTGAGCGATAATTGCTCTCATATTCAAGGAAAGATCCATCAAAACCTGACCATGCTGCTCTTTGGGGAAAAAGTGTAAAATTCTATCGAGAGCCTGATTCGCATTGTTGGCATGCAGGGTACAAACACACAAGTGACCAGTTTCGGCAAACGCTACCGCATATTTCATGGTATCAGCAGATCTAACCTCACCAATCAAAATAACATCAGGTGCTTGTCGTAAGGTGTTTTTCAACGCAGTTTCGAAGCTATCCGTATCAATACCAACCTCACGTTGCGTAATAATACACTTGTCATGCTCATGAACAAATTCGATGGGATCTTCGATAGTAATAATATGCCCGGTTGTCGAATGGTTACGATATCCAATCATTGACGCCAGCGAGGTAGATTTACCTGTACCTGTTGCACCCACGAAAATAATCAATCCACGTTTTGTAAGCGACAACTTCTTCAAAACACTGGGCAAATTCAGATCTTCAATATTTGGAATGGTAGTTTCAATACGTCTTAATACCATACCAACATGATTTCGTTGCTGAAATGCACTGACACGAAAACGTCCCACACCATCAGCATTAATTGCAAAGTTGCATTCATGATGCTTTGCAAACTCGGCACGTTGATCTTCATTCATAATGCTCATCACTACTTCGCGTGATTTTTCAGCATTCAATGCCCTTTGAGTCACGGGCATTACTTTTCCATGGATTTTAATACTGGGTGGAACTCCAGCTGTAATAAACAGGTCCGAGGCTTTTTTGGTTACCATTAATTTAAGTAGACCTTCAAAATCCATCATCTTCTCCAAAAATCAGATTTGGTATTTTCCAAATTAATTAAAAATCGTCTTTGTTCTTGGCTTTATCTCTGGCGTCCTGACGACTGATTATGCCTTTTGCCAACAAATCTTTTAGACATTGGTCAAGCGTCTGCATACCAGCACCCAGGCCTGTTTGAATAGCACTATACATTTGCGCCACTTTATCCTCACGGATCAGGTTTCTTATTGCCGGTGTGCCAACCATTATCTCATGAGCTGCAACACGACCACCACCATTTTTTTTCAGCAGCGTTTGAGAAATTACCGCCTGTAATGACTCTGATAACATCGAACGTGTCATATCTTTTTCTGCAGCCGGGAACACATCCACTATACGGTCAATTGTTTTTGCTGCTGAGGATGTATGCAAAGTTCCGAAAACCAGATGCCCCGTTTCCGCAGCTGTCAATGCCAAGCTAATCGTTTCAAGGTCACGCATCTCACCAACCAGAACAATATCAGGGTCTTCCCGCAGAGCTGAACGTAGTGCTTCACCAAATCCGAGAGTGTCACGGTGCACCTCACGCTGATTAACCAGACATTTTTTACTTTCGTGTACAAACTCTATCGGGTCCTCAATTGTCAAAATATGACCATAATGATTGTCGTTAATGTAGTCAATCATACCCGCAAGCGTTGTACTTTTACCTGAGCCAGTTGGTCCAGTAACCAATACCAGACCACGAGGATGCATACATAATTCTTTAAAAATTTGTGGTGCGCCGAGCTCTTCCAGCGTCAATACTTGCGAAGGGATTGTTCTGAATACAGCACCTGCTCCACGATTATGCTTGAAAGCATTAACCCGGAAGCGAGCTATACCTGGCAACGGGAAAGAGAAGTCGGTTTCGAGAAATTCCTCATAATCTTTGCGCTGCTTGTCATTCATGATGTCATAAATCAGACTATGAACCATTTTATGATCCATTGCTGGCACATTAATCCGTCTCACTTCACCATCAACACGGATCATGGGCGGCAGTCCAGCTGATAAATGCAAGTCAGATGCTTTATTCTTCACACTAAAGGCAAGCAACTCAGTAATATCCATTCTTGAATACCTCTACAAAATTTTTATTAAATGCTAAAATCACTGTTTGTTAAATCGGGGTAACTCTTTCAGGGTAATTATATAACCATTACTGTAGAAATCCGGTAATCTGTTATTGATTCTGTTTTCACCGTAACCTAAACACCCTGTGAATTCTAACCTTTGGATTTTACAATTTACAACTATAGATTCTATCTACAACTTTAGATTATAGTACCTAATGGTTGGTACAACATGATGTTTTACCAAAAAACCTAAGCGACACTATACAACGATAACCATGATTGACTCAACATTAATTCTTGGCCAATAACGATGACAATTGCAAATAAAGTCCAGCAGATCAGAGGCAGAATCGAAACTGCAGTGAGTAAGTCACCTTTTCGACAACAGCATGTGCGTCTTCTGGCAGTAAGTAAAACACATTCAGCCAGTGCAATACAAGCGGCATATGAGAGTGATCTCACAGAATTTGGTGAAAGTTATTTGCAGGAAGCCATAGACAAAATAGAACAGTGCAAACATCTGCCAATCACATGGCATTTTATTGGTCCAATACAAAGTAATAAAACAAGAGCAATAGCTGAAAATTTTGATTGGGTTCAAAGTATTGACAGAGAAAAAATATTACTCAGACTCAATGACCAACGCCCCAAAGAGAGTACTCAGCTTCAAATATGTATTCAGGCCAATATTTTTAACGAAGATCAAAAGCAGGGTGCAGACTTGACTAATATTCGTTCATTACTTGATTTGGCCATGGATTTACCCAATATTAAACCCAGAGGACTGATGGTTATTCCACCAATGCAAACAGATTATGAATCGCAATCAAAACAATTTGCAGAAGTCTATAAAATCTATACTGAATTGCAACAAGACTATCCCGTCCTCGACACGCTGTCCATGGGCATGAGTGGCGATATGCAAGCTGCTATCATTAATGGCAGTAATATGGTTAGAATAGGAACGGATATTTTTGGTAAAAGAAACAAAAAATGACTGACAATAATTTATTATCATCTATCAACTCAAAAACCATTGCCTTTATTGGTGCAGGGAATATGGCTTCTGCAATCATAGCAGGCTTGATCCAAAATCAGTTTCCGTCAGAAAATATTCTTGCTTGCAATCCATCTGTAGATAAACTGGACTTTTTAAAACAGCAATACAAGATTAACACTTCGCAGAACAATCATGATGCAGTGGATTTTGCCGATATCATCGTGCTGTCAGTTAAACCACAAATAATTCCAGCAGTATGTGAAACGCTTTCAAAAAACAGTCTTAATGAAAAACTTCTGATTAGTGTTGCCGCCGGGTTTCCAACTGAGCGATTGGAAAAGTTGCTCAATCAACCCGTTGCCATTATCAGAGCTATGCCCAATACGCCTGCAAAAATCCAGCAAGGTGCAACCGGGTTATTTGCCAATGAAAAAACAATTGAGGCACAAAAATTACTGGCAAAAACCATATTTGATTCTGTAGGGGTAAGCTGTTTTATCACCGATGAAAACCACATGAACACAGTTACCGCAATAGCCGGTAGCTCACCTGCCTATTTATTCCTGATGATGGAAGCAATGATCTCCCAGGCTGTGACAGAAGGGATGGAAGAAACAACTGCAAGACAGCTGGTCAGTCAGTCTTTTTCTGGTGCTGCTCAGTTGGTATTAGCAGATAAAGAAACCAGAATTGCTGATATGAGAAAGGCCGTTACCTCTCCAAAAGGCACTACTGAAGCAGCTGTTAACAGTTTTCTCCATGACAAATTTGATAAAATCGTTCAAAATGCGGTAAAAGCTGCCATCGAAAGAGGCATTGAGCTGGGAAAAGGTTAAGACAAACAAGAGGCTGATTATGAATCCCTTTGCGGAAATCGTTAACATTATATTTATATTCTACATAGACATTGTTTTACTGCGATTCTTCATGCAGTATTTCAGAGTGGATTTTTATAATCCTCTGGCTCAATTTGTTGTACATTTAACTGATATTTTCATTAAACCGCTTAGACGTTTTATACCAGGATTTGGAGGAATTGATGTTTCTTCCTTAATACTTGCGTGGCTTGTTGGATTAGCAAGTATTTTCTTGCTGGCTTTACTAACACTTTCTGCTGAAACCTTAACTTTAAAGGTTTTATTAATATATCCTTTTCTAATGTTAATTAGCGCAACCTTCAATCTTTTCCTGTTTTTAATTATTGCTCGCGCCATTTTAAGCTGGTTTGCAGACTTCAGTAATCCTATTGTTGCTGCGCTCAACCAGTTAACCGAACCTTTAATAAGACCTTTTCGCCGTATCTTGCCAAAAACGCCCGGAATTGACCTTTCTCCAATGGTGGCAATTTTGGCTGTAATATTTGTCAGAAGTCTGATCGAATACTACTTATTTCCACTTATTATGTAGTAACTTACTGATTTTATTTAACCAACTTTTTATTGAAAAACGAGATATTGGTTCAGTTTTTACTAGGATTTCAGACCAAATTGGTATATAAATAGGGGGTACAGGATGTAGTTTTATTCAACTTGGCCGCAGACAAACGGGAAGTCTATACCATGGCAAATGAACTCTTCAACAATATAAATGCCTTCGATCAGTGGAAAAATGACGTTAATAATTTACTGGTTCGTTTAAAAATCTGGCTAAAGCGCAATCAATTTTTTGACCAAAACTTTGAAAACCAAATTGACACTTTTCAGGATTTCCTCAAACAGGAATATTTGACCCTTGCTTTCGTAGGCGAATTTTCCCGTGGTAAAACAGAATTAATCAATGCCCTCTTCTTCTCAGAATATGGCCAGAGGATTTTGCCTTCTGAAGCAGGCCGCACAACCATGTGTCCAACCGAACTCTTTTACGACAAAAAAGAAAACAGACCCTATCTCAGATTATTACCCATAGAATCCAGAATGAAACCGACCACCTTGAGCGAGTATCGTGAAAATCCGTCTCATTGGCGTGAAATCCCGCTTTTAACCGGTTCAGCGCTTGAAATGACGCAAAGTTTGAAAATGATCACTGAAACCAAAAAGGTTGGTAAGGATATTGCCAAAAAACTCGGTTTTGACTTAACACTTTTAGAACATAATGATGAAAAAGGTCAGGTTGAAATTCCGGTCTGGCGTCATGCCCTTGTAAGTTTCCCTCATGATTTATTGATCAAGGGATTAAGAATAATCGATACTCCCGGATTGAATGCTCTGGGTAGTGAGCCTGAACTGACATTAAAAGTTTTGCCTCAAGTTCAGGCAATTCTGTTTTTGTTGGGCGCCGATACAGGTATTACCGCTTCAGACATGAAAATCTGGCAAGACTATATCCAGCCTCTGGCTGATGAAAATGGATTGGATACTTTTGTGGTTTTAAACAAGATCGATACGCTTGAAGACGAGCTGTCGGAAACTGCCAGTATTGAAAACAATCTTAGTAAAGTTATCAAAAATACCTGCTCACAGTTAAATTTGAATCTTAATCAGGTTATCCCTATTTCTGCGAAAAAAGCACTGATTGGAAAGGTCAGAAATGACGCACAACAATTAAGCAAGAGCAAAATAGATAAGCTCGAGCATTATTTGGCAACCAATTTGTTAAGTCACAAAAAACAATTGGTCGTTGATTCCCTGTTTACCCATACTGAAAATATGATCAGTCAGGCTATCCATATGGCGACACAGAAATCTGAAGCCATGTTCTTACAACGGAAACAATTCGAACAAATTACAGGTGACAATACCAGCAAAATTGAAGAAATGGTTGAGGAAAACAAAGCTTCAATGAGCAAATACGAACATCAACTCGTAGCAATCAAACCGAGCCAACGACTACTGGAAAGACAAAGTAAAATTTTGCTGGATATCGTAGCTTCCGAAACTATTTCAAAACTGGTCGATCAAACCATAAAACAGTTGGTCAATAGTAAAACCACCGTTGCATTGTTTAGGCATATGAATGAGTTTTACGATGCTGTAGAAAAAATTATTTCCGAGCTAAATCATGAAGCTGAACTGACAAATAAAATGACAATTTCTCTCTATCAAAAATTTAATGATGATTTCGGTTTAAATCTTCTGGAGCCAAAATATGTGCCCGCCAGAAGAATTACCAATGATTTGAGAAATATAATCAAGCATTCAAAAAGACTGGAAAATAATCTCATCACAGCTTTCACAGAACAAAGCATCGCCGTTTCCCGTTTCTTTTCCGGCACTGTCACTGATTTGGTCAGCAGCTTTAAACAGGCTCGTAAATCATTACGAATTTGGACTCAAAATGTATTATCTCCATTGTCACATCAATTAAAAATTCAAAAAAGCAGTATCAGTGAATACGAATCAGAACTGGATGCATTAAAACAGTCTCGTTCTTTTGTTGGTGGCAAGATCAAGGGATTAAATCGCCTGATTGATGATTTGGAGTATGAAATCGAAAATGCCAACAACATGAAAGTTGAACTTTATAGATTTAAACCGGAAGTTTCGTCATCCAATGTTGTCAGTTTCACTCGTAGCGCATAATCATCGTCAGCCTCCGCTAAAACTTCAGCCTCATCCAACCTTTATTTAACTGTTAAACATATCAGGAATGTTTTACAGCTTTCACTTGATAAGTCTTTTTGCTAAGATTCCTGCCATCACCCTAAATCATCAATAACCTGATTTAAACTTTCTTCATCCG
>JAOUOC010000062.1 GCA_029880585.1 Gammaproteobacteria bacterium | reverse complement strand
TATCAACAAATACACAGGTTAACTGACTGCCTATCGCGCGATGCAACAACATGGCTGTTACCGAAGAATCTACGCCTCCGGAAAGCCCCAGAATAACTTCTTCGTCACCGACAGATTGACGAATTTCCTCAATCGCGTTTTCGATGATACTTTCCGAAGTCCATAATTTATCGCAACCGCAAATGTCTCTGACAAATCGTTCCAGAATTCGACCGCCCTGACGAGTATGAGTCACCTCAGGATGGAATTGTACGCCATAAAATTGCTTGTCTTCATTGGCCATGGCTGCAAAAGGTGAATTGCCGGATTCACCTATGACTTCAAACCCTGGAGGTAAAGCGGTCACCTTATCACCATGACTCATCCACACATCCAGAACTCCCTGACCTTTTGCAGAATGATCTTCAATGTTTTTCAACAGTCTTGAAGTACCATCATGAGTGACCTGGGCGTAACCAAACTCTCTTTTGTCGGAAGTGCTGACCTGTCCACCCAATTGGTGTGCCATCGTTTGCATACCATAACAAACACCAAGAACAGGTACATTTAATTCAAAAACCACAGAAGTTGCTCTTGGGGTGTTTTCTCCGGTAACGCTTTCAGGTCCACCGGACAGAATGATGCCATTGGGTTCAAACTCACGAATACGCTGTTCATCCAGATCAAAGGGATAAAGCTCACAATAAACGCCTAATTCTCTTACTCTTCTCGCAATCAACTGGGTATATTGCGAACCAAAATCCAGAATTAATATTTTTTGCTGATGAATATCAATCGACATTTCTTTACCTACAGTTCTCGGTCTATCTTAAATAGCATGACTTACTATTAATTAAAAAACCAAAAGCCGTAATCACAATAATTACGGCTCCAGAATAAAAACATAACTTTCAATAAACTATTTGGAAACCTGATAATTCGGCGCTTCTTTGGTTATCTGAACATCATGTACATGACTTTCTTTCATACCTGCTGCCGTCACTTTGACAAACTCAGCCTTGTTTCGGTAAGTTTCCATGTCAGCGCATCCGGTCAATCCCATAGATGAGCGCAAACCACCTAACATCTGATGAACAATTGCTGTCAGGCTACCTTTGTATGGAACACGGCCTTCTATGCCTTCTGGCACCAGTTTGTCTTCAGCGTTGGATGTTTGGAAATAACGGTCACCTGAACCATATTTTTGTTGCATGGCGCCCAATGATCCCATACCACGGTATGATTTATAGGAACGTCCCTGATACAGCTCCACTTCACCTGGCGCTTCTTCAGTACCAGCCAACATCGAGCCAACCATGACTGAAAATGCACCTGCAGCCAACGCCTTACACATATCACCTGAATAACGAATACCGCCATCTGCAATAAGGGGGACACCTGTTCCTTCCAGAGCAAGAGCCACATTATTAACGGCTGTGATTTGTGGCACACCAACACCGGTTACAATTCTTGTAGTACAAATAGAACCAGGACCAATACCAACTTTTACACCATCGGCACCAGCAGCAACCAGATCTTTTGCACCTTGACCTGTAGCAATATTGCCACCAATCACCTGAATGCCAGGGAATGTCTTCTTAACCCATTTCACCTTGTCCAATACACCTTGTGAATGACCGTGTGAGGTATCCACCAGAATAATATCGACGCCAGCCGCCACCAAAGCTTCAACACGGTCATTGGTTTCTGCACCTGTACCAACTGCAGCGCCCACTCGCAAATGCCCCAGATGGTCTTTACAGGCGTTGGGTTTGTCTTCGGCTTTTTGAATATCTTTTACTGTGTACAACCCTGTCAAATGGAAATCATCATCAACCATCAATATTTTTTCGATACGATGTTGATGCATCAGCATCAAGATTTCTTCCTGAGTTGCCTTTTCTGTTACCGTTACCAAACGGTCTTTTCTTGTCATCACAGAAGAAACAGGTTTCTCAAGATGATTCTCGAATCGAATATCACGACTGGTTACAATCCCCAGCAACTCACCGTTTTCTACAACGGGCAAACCTGAAATACCATGTTTGGATGTTATTGCCTTCAATTCAGCAATACTGGTGTCAGGTGTTACGGTAATCGGGTCGGAAACGACACCACTTTCAAATTTCTTAACCTTGGTTACTTCTGCGGCTTGAGATTCAATATCCATGTTTTTATGGATAAAACCAACACCACCTTCCTGAGCCAAAGCAATCGCCAGATTGGCTTCAGTTACTGTGTCCATTGCAGCAGAAACCAAAGGAATATTAAGCTCGATATCTCGAGTTATCATTGTTTTCAGGTCAACCTGACCGGGCAGCACTTGAGAATGTGCGGGAACTAGAAGAACATCGTCAAAAGTAAGAGCTTCTTGAATGATACGCATTAAAAATCACCATTAATAGAAGGGCTTTGCAGCCAAAGCGGGATTATACAGACAAATAGCAGCCAATGAAAATTTTTTCATTATTTTTTTCGTCCAATTCTTTGTTTTATTAAATAAAATCTATTGGACTAATTGTAGTCAATTTTTAGCCTTAACGATGAAAAATCAAATCATAACCAGACGAAGAACCAGATAAGGTACCAGATTAAATA
This sequence comes from Gammaproteobacteria bacterium, assembly GCA_029880585.1. Taxonomy (GTDB): domain Bacteria; phylum Pseudomonadota; class Gammaproteobacteria; order Enterobacterales; family Kangiellaceae; genus Aliikangiella. The sequence continues at coordinate 8,419 of JAOUOC010000062.1, read as the reverse complement.
CGATGATTAGCACTTTGTAATTCGCCATATATTGAAAATATAATTTATCTAATTCACCCGGTGACAAATCAAACCATTTTTTGTGTAGATAAACGATTTTTTCCTTTGCAACCATCAGAATTAAAGCGACTAGAGATAAAAAGATAAGATTGATTAGCGTACACCAACCGAGAAATAAAGTGAGTTTTTCCATGGTAGTTACCTCCTGATTATAAACTTAAAAGATATTATTCTTCAGCAATTAAGCTGAATGCTAGCCTATTCCTTCCTGCAATTGGGTCACTTAATATCTTTTCTACCCATTCTTTTTGATACTTATCTACCGTACAAATTCTAAATATTGCATTAGTATCATTTTTCCATTGCGTTGGATGCATCATTCCACTGTCTTTGTAATTTCTTAGGATTTCTAACAATGCATGAGCATGAGGAACAAAAGAAGCCAATTGTACTATGTCTGAACCAGCATTATTTATGTCAAGAGCCATAGTTGTTAAAGCAATTTGCGATGCAGTTTCTACTTCATTGTATCCACTGTTCATTCCAAGCAAAGCCACTCCAGCACCATATGAAGTTAACTTGTATCCCATAACTTTAAGATGCTTGTCTACTAAGACTACAAAGCTCTTATTTTGCTCATCGTCCAAAACTGGGGTGGTTTTTTCATTGTTTTTTATGTACTTCCAGATAAACAAATAACAAGTATAAGCGTGAACACTACTTGCAAACAACCCAATTAATAACCCTGAACCCCAATCCCTATTATACTGGTTGGCGGTTAATATTGTTTCAACGATTATTGCCCCGGTGACAGCAGAAATTGGAATTATCCATTTTTTACTTGTGAAAAAAGAAGTTATCAAAATAACAAAAAAGCCAATCGGATCCATCAACTTTGCAATAAACATTGAAATTATGCTCATAACTTATCCATCCATTATCACTAAAATGACTATCAAAACCATCCTACCCAATCACCACCTATCACTCAATCAATTTATAGCGCTTTCGGTTTAAAGAAACAAAATAGCTGTCCTTTCCCTCATTTTTGATTAGAATGTTTATCTCGACTAATCAAGAAACAAATTCACCATGCAACCAGTACTACAACCACACCTACCACCAAAAAGAAATATTCTGACCGTTTCTGAACTGAATGCTCAGTCAAAAGCGGTTTTGGAATCTATGGTGGGAACGATTTGGTTATCTGGTGAAATCTCCAATTTAACCCGAGCAACATCTGGTCATTGGTACTTTTCCTTAAAGGATAGCCAATCGCAAATCCGTTGCGCCATGTTTAAATTCAAGGTTCAGACCATTAACTTTACGCCTAAGGAAGGTGACCATGTTGTGGTTAAAGGTAAAGTCAGTTTGTATGAAGCCAGAGGTGACTATCAGCTCATTGCCGATTATATGGAGCCAGCCGGTTTGGGCGATCTGCAACAAAAACTCAATGCCCTGATTGAAAAGCTCGATGCCGAAGGTTTGTTTGCAAAGGAAAGAAAACAATCGATCCCCGCCTTTCCCAAAAGAATAGGTGTGATTACTTCTCCCACTGGAGCAGCGATTCATGATGTACTGACCGTTTTGCAACGTCGTAGTCCAATAACCGAAGTCATCGTTTATCCAACTCAGGTACAAGGTGCCTCGGCCAGTCAGGAAGTTACTACTGCACTGGAAAAAGCCATTGAGAGAAATGAATGTGATGTGTTGATTATGACCCGCGGTGGTGGTTCGCTGGAAGATTTGTGGTGTTTTAATGACGAGACATTAGCCTATAAAATTGTCGCCTGCCCCATTCCGATTATTGCAGCCATTGGCCATGAAGTGGATGTGACCATTACCGAACTGGTTGCCGATTTACGAGCTGCCACACCTTCTGCTGCAGCTGAATTAGCCTCGATGGATGCCAGCAGTTTAAGGCAGAGAGTTGATGGCAATATGGCGATGATTCAGTCTATCGTAGAGCAAAAGTTGCTGCAAATGCAAACCCGTTTAAATATCGCCAGATTAAAACTGGCTGATCCGGCAACCGCCATTTCCCATAGCCAGCATCAACTGGAAATTCTGCAACACAAACTGCATATGAGTAGTTTAAAGTTACTACAAATAAAAAAGAACAAGCTGGATCAATTACAAAAGAAACTCATACTAAAAAACCCGAAAGACCAGTTACAGCAAAATGCAAAAAACCTGATTCAATTTCAGAACAGATTGAAAACCGCCTGGTCTGATTATTTCAATCGGGCAACTCATCAACTCCATCTTAAAGCTCAAAAACTGGATAACATCAGCCCGTTATCTACCCTTAATCGTGGTTATTCCATCACCAAAGATGCCGAAACCGGACATGTAATATCCAGCATTAAACATTTCGAAAAAAATCAGCAAATCACCATTAAAGTCAAAGATGGTGAAGCCGATGCAACAGTTGATAAAATTCGATAAATTCTATTCAAGGTAAAACAATAAAAAAACCTGGGCTCCATTAGCTTGAGTCAGCCAACCAGAAGACTAATTCCATTTTTGGTACGCGATGAAGCGGTCTCCACTATCATCACATATATCAAGCACTTATTTTTAGTAAAGTTCAAAAAATAGACTAATATTAGAAAGTGTTTTTTCTCTTAATTTCTTTATGAAGGAGGACTAAATGGTTACTTATATAAAGTCAATAGTTGCCCTGTTTTTTATTATTGCAATCACCGGTATACATCAATCAGTTAGTGCTGAATTAGAATTGGATGATTTACTGTTTGGTGAAATGCCTTCTGTATTTACAGCGTCAAAATATGAGCAGAAAATTTCTGATGCCCCTGCCAGAGTGAGCGTGATCACCGCTGATGAAATCAGAAAATATGGTTATCGCCACCTTACTGAAGCTCTACAATCTATGCCCGGTATTCAGGCAACCTATGATCACACCTATACTTATCTTGGCATTCGAGGTGTGAATATACCTGGTGATTTTAATTCAAGGGTTTTGATTCTGATAGATGGCCACCGCCTTAATGACAACATTTATGATGGCGCTCTGATAGATCAAGGAAATCAGGTTAATATTGACATGATCAAACAGATTGAAATGTTGCGTGGCCCTGCTTCATCGCTCTACGGAAGTAGTGCATTTTTAGGTGTCGTCAATATTATAACCAAAGATGGAAGAGATTTGAATGGCGCACAAATCTCGATTGAAACAGGTAGCGAATCTTCCAATAAAGCCAGACTAAGTTATGGTAAGCAGTATAACAATGGTATGGAAGTGTTAATATCAGTAACTAACTTTGAGAGTGACGGTACTGATCATTACTTTGCAGAATTTGACGATCCGGCAACCAATAATGGTGTAGCAGAAAATGCAGATGACTCCAGCAGCGATAAAGCTCTTGTAAAAATAAGTTACGGTGATTTCACTTTTTCCTCTTCCTATGCAGAATATACAAAAAAAATTCCCACTGCAGCCTATGAAACCATTTTTAATGACAACGGTACCTTCACAACTGAAGGCAACTCCTATTTTGATTTACGCTATAACACCTTACTTGATGGAGGCGCAGATTTTAGTACAGCAGTCTATTACGACAGGTATTGGTATTATGGTGAATATATGTATGATTATCCTCCTGTCACCGTCTATTATGATGAAGCGATTGGTCATTGGTGGGGATTGGAAACTCAATTTTCTAAAGTCGTGCTGGATTCTCATCGCATAACAGCTGGATTTGAATATCGAGATACTACCAAAGCCCGGCAGTACGCCTATGACATATGGGGGCCCTATATTGATGAACATACCCAACAAACTATTTATGGAATGTTTATTCAGGACGAATGGAAATATAACGAAAATTGGACTTTCAATCTTGGAGTTCGCTACGATGACTACTCAGAAAGTGAATCAAGTGTTAATCCCCGCATAGCGGCGATTTGGCAAGAAGATAAAACAATTTTAAAAATGCTTTACGGTCAGGCATTTAGAGCGCCAAATGCATACGAACTTTATTATGACGATGGTTTTCTACAAAAAGCAGCTGGCACATTAAAACCCGAGACAATTGAATCTGCCGAGTTTATTTGGGAGCAGCAATTAAATGCTTCTTATCGGCTCATAGGCTCTATTTACCACATTCATGTAGATGACATGCTGGTTTTGGTAACTGATCCTCTGGATGGATTTGAACTTTTTGCCAACAGAGAAGAAATAAAATCTGAAGGTGCTGAATTAGAATTAATAGTTAATCTGGAAAATGGATGGTCAGGCGCTTTAAATTATTCTTATCAGTCTTCAAAAGACATAAATGATGTTGAGTTGGTAAATCATGCCTCAAATATGTTTAAGTTAAATGCTATCTCACCTCTGATAGCCGATAGCTTTGTATTGGGAATGGAATTGAAATATGAAGATGGCAGAAAAACCTTTGCAGGTACTTATACTGATTCTGTAATACTTTCAAACCTGACCATTTCAAATAATCTCGTTGATGATGGATATAGTTTGTCATTGGGTATTTATAACCTGTTTGACGAAGAATACAGTCACCCTGGCTTTCAGGAACATATTCAAAATGAGTTAGCACAAAAAGGGCGAACTTTTAGATTGAAATATATTTTACAGTTTTAATCGTTTATGAAAATATTTGTAATATCAGGTATTTTAATTCTATTGTTGATATCAGGCGTTAGCTCTGTAGCTAGCGCAAAGACTGTTGTACTTGTGACAAACAGTAATAATGCTGAAATTGAACTTACTACAGATAGCATTCGTAAAAGCATAAAAGAGCTCATCCCTGATGCCAGTTTGATAGCAATGGACAAGATGACTGATGATGTACAACCTGAACTGGTTATATCTATAGGCAACAGCGCACTGGAAATTGCAAAAGACAAATTTCCTGGTAAATTAACTGTGGGATGTCTTTTGCTTAATAGTGAAAGCTTTAAAGTAAATTCGAATATCAATGGTTTATTTTTACAACACAGCATTGAATCACAGCTACTGTGGCACAAAAAAATACTACCTGCAGTTCGAAATATAGGCATACTGTATTCACCTGAACATAACAATGAACTGATCTCCGCTTTTGAAAAGGCGGCTTCCCGTATTAACTTGAACATTGCAAAAATACCTGTAAATTCAGCACAAGATTTGCCAGCAGCTTTAAAAGCTATCAAGCGTAATTCAGAAAGTATCCTCGCAATCCCTGATCCTGTTGTATATTCAGGCAAAACAGCTAAAGGGGTTTTATTATTTTCGTTTAGAAACAAAATTCCGTTAGTTGGACTTTCAAAATTCTGGGTAAAAGCTGGTGCACTTTATTCGCTTGATTGGGACTATCAACACTTAGGTAAAGAATGTGCAAGTGAAGCCTCAAAACTGCTCATGAGTAAACAAGGTGGTTCTGTCAAAAATCATACTGCAAATGGCGATATTTATCACATAAATAATAGAACAGCAGAAGCCATGAACTTAACTCTGGCTAAAGCTCTGATAAAAGGAGCTGCTAATGTTTATTAAAAAGATAAAAAAGATTATGAATAAACCTTTGAGTCTGGCTCAGAAGTTTGGCTCTCTGGCCATTGGACTGGTCATACTTACCACCACTGGTCTTGTGTTTACCAATGTAAGCAGTAGTCAGCAAACTCTTATGCAAACAGTAATTGATAAAGGCGTTAGAGAAGCTCATTTAATTGCAAAGTTTTCAGAGTACGCGATGTACACAGAAGATCTTGAATCAATAGATTCAATTTTCAAAGCACAGTTTACTGAAAACACAAGTTACATTGGACTTCGAAGGGCAGATAAAACTCTGGTTTCAGAAACCAGTTATGAGAAACATTTTACTCCTTCATTTCCAGGTGAAATAGGATATTCACAAATTGGTCACTATATGCACTTTGTGTCACCAATTTTTAATGAAGCACACCAATTGGTTGGAGCAACAAACACAGACTTTAGGCCAGAATTGCTCGGCTATGTTCATTTGGTATTAAATGATACTAATCTACGAGCAAAAATAAAACAAAGTGTTTATAAATCAATAGGCTCTTCTTTAATAATATTATTAATCGGCATTTCCAGCACCCTGCTTTTAACCAGAAGGATTAGCCGTCCTATACATGATTTAATTTTGGCAACAAAGGCTGTTGCTAGCGGAAAACAAATTGAAAAGGTTATTGCTCCCAACAACAAAGAATTAATGTTACTGGCCAGAAGTTTCAACTCAATGGTCTCTCAACTAAGGAAAAAGAATCGGGAAGTAGAAGATCATCAGCAAAATCTGGAACAACGTATTAAAGAGCGTACTCACGATTTAAACATCGCAAAAGATAAAGCTGAAGCTGGCAGTCGCGCTAAAAGTGAGTTTTTAGCCACCATGAGCCACGAAATTCGGACTCCTATGAACGGTGTTATTGGTATGGCTGATTTACTATTAAAAACAGAACTAAGAGAACAGCAATGGCACTACACGAATTCAATACAAAATTCAGCTAATGCATTATTAGGGATTATTAATGACATTCTCGATTTTTCTAAAATTGAATCAGGAAAACTTGAACTTGATTCACATGAATTTAATTTAAGAGATGTCATTGAAGATGTTACGGAATTACTTTCTGAATCAGCTCACCAAAAAGGTCTTGATTTGCTTCAGGTATTGCCATTAACACCTCCTCTGTTAGTCAATAGTGACGAGACTCGTCTAAGGCAAATAATGCTCAATCTGGTTGGTAATGCGATTAAATTTACTGAAACCGGAGAAGTCACTATTCGCGTTGAATGTCTCGCAGAAAAAAACAACATCATCAAGCTGGAGTTTTCAATTTCAGATACTGGTATTGGTATGACTGACGAACATAAGAGTAAGGTTTTTGAGGCCTTTTCTCAGGCGGACAGCTCAACCACTCGTAATTTTGGAGGAACAGGTCTCGGATTGACTATTTCAAGTAAATTAATTTCTATGCTTGGTGGTGAATTGTCAGTTGAAAGTAAACTCAATGAAGGTTCTACCTTTAGTTTTACTCTTGAATTTGAACGGGCACAAAATATGACCGTTGACAATTTTGAAATTAATCAATTGGAAAATAAGCGTATCCTTGTTGTGGAAGATAATGTCACCAATAGAGAAATTTTACTTGGACAACTCAGCGATTGGAAAGCAGACTGTAAATATGCTGCAAATGGCTTTCAGGCTTTAGATATATTGCTTACAGCCACAAAAGATAAAAAAGCTTTTGATATTGCAATTATTGACTGGAAAATGCCCGGCATGGATGGAATTGCATTGGTTAACCAAATAAAACAAACAGATGAAATTCAATTACCTAAAATAGTGATGCTTAGTTCAGCGGCATTTGATCAGGAAATGCGTTCTGCAACAAGCGCCGGGGTTGGCGCCTATCTACACAAACCAGTAAGACAAAAGGCTTTACATAAAGCGCTTCTGCGTGTTCTAAATGGTAAACCAAAAGATACTGATTCACTAATGCGTCATACTCCAGCCAATAATCTGGACTTCAATCAAGCAAGAATTCTAGTGGCTGAAGATAACGTTGTTAATCAGGAAGTGGCTGCCATGCAACTAAGACTATTAAATTGCAATGTAACTCTTGCTAATAATGGTAAAGAGGCTCTTGACGCTGTCTTGAAAGAAACATTTGATCTGGTTTTTATGGATTGTAAAATGCCTATAATGGATGGATTTCAAGCAACTTCTCAAATTCGCCAAAACTTAAAGGAAAATACCAGACATTTACCAATAATTGCATTAACGGCAAATGTAGAGGAAGGTGTTGAACAACAATGTAAAGAAGTTGGAATGGATGATTATTTAAGTAAACCTTTTAATGCAAAACAGTTAGAAAAGAAACTATCAGCCTGGCTTAAAGCATCAAAATCAAAAGAAAATTCAAACGATCAATTACATCTTGATTCAGAAATAACTGCTGAAGAAGATGGCTTGCCAAACGGGCAGAATAACCCGGATATACAAAACAATTCCGCACAGATTATCCTGAATAAATCTTCACTTGAAAATATTGCTTCTGCACAAATGCCTGGAATGCCAAATATTGTTAACGAGTTTATTCGACTATACTTTGAGTCATCACCGCCTTTACTTGATGAAATTATACGCTCAATAGAGGATGGTGATAACAAGGCTCTGGAAGATGCGGCTCATACACTTAAATCAAGTTCCGCAAACCTTGGAGCAACTGAGCTCTCTGAACTCTGTAAAACGTTAGAAAAGCAAGGTAAAAACAACCAAATTGAAAAGGCCATACTTTTAAAGGAACAGTTAGGTTTAATTTGGAATAAAACAAAATATGCATTAGAGAATGAATTAAAGGAATAAAGCAATGATTGAAGAATCTAAACCAACAAAAACTGTTCTTGTGGCTGAAGATGAACCTGCACACC
>JAOUOC010000303.1 GCA_029880585.1 Gammaproteobacteria bacterium | reverse complement strand
CAGAATCAATAAACTCAAGGTGCAACATTTGGGCAAGCTGTTTGCCTATCGTTGTTTTACCTGCGCCCATTGGACCCACTAAAAAAATATTTCTTTTACCTTTCAACATATCAAATAACGGCTTACTTACTGAAATTATTCTTATTAAAAATAAATTATCAATATTTAACTATTAACTAAATATTATACTCTGTTGCTAAAATACAAGACCCGCCTAAGCGGGTCTTGGAAAAGGGAATTTTAACCCACTCTACTCAATGTTACCATTGATAATTTTTGGTGTAACAAAAATTAACAATTCCTGCTTGGCAGAAGAGTCCTTGGTTGATCTGAACAAACCGCCAAACAAAGGAAGATCGCCCAGAATTGGTACTTTGCTCTCTGTCTTATTTATTCGTTGTTGGTATACGCCGCCAAGCACTACTGTGTCACCATTTTTTACCAAAACCTGAGTATTCACTTCACGAGTGTTGATAGCCGGACCAGAAATGGTGTCCTCACCTCTAGAATCCTGATTGACCTGTAAATCGAGAATAATTCTGTCATCTGGCGTAATCTGCGGAGTAACCTTCAGGCTTAATACTGCTTTCTTGAAAGTAATATTGGCATTGCCCGCACTACTAGCTTGCAAGTATGGTATTTCTTCACCAGCCTCAATATAAGCTTCTTTCTGATTGGTGGTAATTACATGAGGGGATGCGATAACTTCACCTCTATTTTCAGTTTCAAGTGCTGACAATTCCAAATCAAGAATTGCCCCACGAGTCAACTGACCTATTGTCATACCAATACTGCCTGCAGGGTTTATTACTGGCATATTTACCGCAAATGAACGATTATCTAAACTTCCTGATGCATATAAATCTTTACTGGCAAAAGCATCACCTGAAACAGATTTTCTTGCACCTGTGCCTGATAAAGCCATTCTGACACCAATTTCTTCATCAAACCCATCATCTGCAACTACCACTCTGGATTCGATCAAAACCTGCCTAACAGGCACATCCAGAGTTCTTATCATCGAGCGAATTGACTCAAGCTTCTTGGCAGTATCCTGAACCAGTAAAAAGTTGGTTCTTTCATCAACCGAGATACTACCCCTATCAGAAAGATAGTTAGCACCCTTGGTTTTTATGATAGAAACCAAATCCTCAGCTTTTGCATAATTTACCTGAATGAACTCAGATCTTAGAGGTGAAAGCTGCTCAATTTGCTTTTCGGTCTGCAATTCAAGCGTTTCACGTGCTGCAATTTCATCAGCAGGCGCAACCAGCATGACATTGCCATTTTGTCTTTTATCTAACCCTTTGGTTTTTAAAACAATATCCAAAGCCTGATCCCAGGGCACTGAGTCCAGTCTCAAAGTAATCGAACCAGTCACCGTATCACTGGTAACAATATTAATTCCAGTGAATTCTGAAATAATTGACAATACTGAACGTACCGGAATATCCTGAAAGTTCAAAGACAACCTCTGTCCTGAATAAACTGGCTCGCTCAGTTTTTTACGCTCAACTTCTTCCTTTGTTAAAGGTTTCAATTCAATGGTGTAGGTATTTTCCGCCTGATACGCCAAATATTCAAAATCATTAAGTGTTTCAACAGTAATACGCACATTATTGCCGATAACACTGGTAGAAATTATTTTAGCAGGTGTTGCAAAATCGACTACATCCAACTTTCTAATCAGGTCGTTTGATATTTTTGCATTTACAAAGTCTGCCAGAACCTTTTCACCTTCCTGTCTCAAATCTATGCCAATATTATTATTGTTCATCTCAATAATGATTCGACCTTCACCAGCCTCACCTCTTCTAAAGTCGATATTAGCTATATCATTACCAGTTAGACTGCTGGCCTTGACACCCTGAAACGGTTCAGACGAACTGATCGCTACATTATTTGAGTTTGATGACTTACTACCACCAATGACCAAAATCAAATCATTATTTTCGACTCTGGAAGTGTAAGGTACCATTTCGGACAAATTAACCACCAACCTTGTTTTATCACCTGCCTGAACAGCTGTCACGCTGCGAGTCACACCAACACCGATGGTTTGTGTCTTCTTATCCAGATTGGCCGAAACGCCATTAAAGTCCATCCAGATTCTGGCTGGATTATCAGTGGTCATTTCCTTAAACGCAGGAGGCGGAGTATCCATTTTAACTCTGATTTCAACTCTATCACCTGAAATCACATTGAAATCGATATCCTTTATCTCGTTTGCAGATGACACCTGAACGTACAATAAAACAAAAAGCGTCATCATCTTTTTCAATTGGCTAGTAATCATTACCCTCACCTCGTGGATATTTTTGCATTTATTTATCATGCTTGAAATTATTATGCTTGAAAATTTCATCATTCCTCCTGGTTGGCTACTCTGCAAGTGTCATGAAGACAGTTCTTTGTTCCCAACAACCCTTGTTGTCAGGCACCAGGGTGTTTACTTTTATTTGTTGTTCGCTTATCGATTCTATGCGGCCATGATTAACTCCAACATAATCACCTACCTCAACATGAAACACATTTCCGGCAGAAGGGCCTGCTGTAATTTTCACCAGCCCCCAAAGCTTGTCCGGCTTATTCATAATACCTTTCATTTCCATTGAATCCAGAGAATACCTTTCAAGATCTTCTTTTCTTCGATTAGTATCTGGTTGAATATCATTCTTGCAACCGGTTATCAATGTTTGCAGCTGCGTTTCAATATCTGCCTCAATATCTGCAAACGGACTTCTTAAGTGTGCTGAGCCATAGTCATGTGGCTTATATTCAACAATCTCTGGCAAGTTTTGAATACTTTTGGGTGGCCTCGCATCAATTTTTTTGACCCAATCATCAATGTCATCGGTACTAGATGTACAAGCAGAAAGAAAAACAACGTTCAAAACCAGTATGGTTCTAAATCTTTTAATAAAAGGCCAATATAAGCGCTTAAACATTAACCTTCCTCCGTGTCAGAACGATATGTTTTCGCAGTAACTGACATAATCAGAATTTTTTCACCTGGTGAAGCTGCCACTT
>JAOUOC010000304.1 GCA_029880585.1 Gammaproteobacteria bacterium | reverse complement strand
GGCTATGCAAAATAAAGAATTATTTCTCTCCAATGGTGGCGAGCAATTCCAATATATCCCAGCTCTAAACAGCAGTTCAAATCACATTCAGATGATGAAAAATATTGTTTTACGATCTTTGTAATTTGTAGGCCATCATCAAATTATAAATCTCCTGTAAGAGAATCTGTATAAACGCCGAGTTAATCATAATCAATTTATCCTTTTCTGATTTAATCTAAGGCCGTTTTAATAAAATTAAAACACCGTCATTCCGGCATTGTTTTAGCCGGAATCCATTCTTTTAAACCAATAATTTCCTGCCAAATTATTGTGGCTGTGATGACGAAGTTATTCATCATCATTATTCTGCTGCACCTGCCATAATTTTGAATACAAACCCTTATGCTGCAATAACTCCGTATGACTACCCGATTCAACAATCTGTCCTTGCTCCAAAACAATAATTTTATCGGAATTAACCACGGTTGATAATCGATGGGCAATAACCAAACTCGTATAATTACCTGAAATTTCCTGAATTGCCTGCAAAATAGCGGCTTCAGAATGACTGTCTAATGAAGATGTTGCTTCATCAAAAATCATAATAGGCGGTTTTTTGAGTAAGGCTCTGGCAATGGCGACTCTTTGTTTTTCGCCACCAGACAGTTTAAGGCCTCGTTCTCCAACCAGCGTATCAACACCTTCAGGTAATTGGCTGATAAATTGATCGAGATGCGCCATTTTAATAACCGCCATGACTTCATCATTACTGGCTGAAGGATTGCCATAGCGTATGTTTTCAAGAATGCTGTTGTTAAATAAGACGGTGTCTTGCGGTACGATGCCAATTGATTTGCGTAGTGAATTTTGCGTGACCTGATGGATACTTTGTTCGCCAATTTTTATTGTGCCCTGATTGGGGTCATAAAAACGAAATAGCAATTTGGCAATGGTAGATTTACCAGAACCACTTGCGCCGACAATAGCAACGGTTTGTCTGGGTTCAATGGTAAAACTGATACCTTTTAATATTTCCCGTTTTGTGTCGTAGCCAAAATGCACATCTTCAAACACGATACTTTCGTTTTCATGCTTTAAACTATGATTTAAACTCAAACGTTCGGCATCTTCCTGATCGTTGATCTTGGGTTGACGAGTGAGCAGGTCAAACAGTTTTTCAATATTCACCAGAGCTGTGCGTATTTCGCGGTAAACAAAGCCAAGAAAGTTGAGCGGAATAAACAACTGCATCATAAAGGCATTAATCAATACAAAATCACCCACAGTCATTTGATTTTCATTAACCTGATTGACAGCCAGATACATTAACGCGGTGATTGCCGAACTGATAATCAAGGCCTGCCCGCCATTTAAGGCGAATAAGGTTAGTCGATTGGTTTGTTTTGCGCCTTCCCACACCTTTAAATCTTCATCATAGCGATTGGCTTCGTATTTTTCATTGGTAAAATACTTAACCGTTTCATAATTGAGCAAACTGTCAATTGCCAGTGTATTACTTTTTGAATCGGCTTCGTTTGCCGCTCGAATATATTTATGACGCCAGTTGGTGGTGAGAACGGAAAAAATGATATAAACCACAACCGATAACAAGGTGACCAGTCCAAATGACATGCCATATTGAGTTAACAGGATTCCGATGACTAATGATATTTCCAGCAGGGTTGGAATGATGTTAAACACCATAAATCGCATTAAAAAGTTGATGCCATTGGTGCCTCTTTCAATTTCTCGCGCTAATCCGCCTGTTCTTCGATTCAGGTGAAAATCTACATCTAACGCATGTAAATGCTGAAAAACCGTCAAGCTGATGCGCCTGATGGCTCGCTCTGTTACTCGTCCAAATAAAGTATCTCTGAGCTCCCCTAAAGCAACATTGGCAAAACGAAAGAAACCATAGGCGAATACCAAAGCAATGGGCGTGAGTATCCAGGCCGGGATTGCTTGCGGTGAAACAGTGCTTGATTCTACAACTGGCTCCACTGCTGTAACGGATTCACCACTTAAACCATCCACAATCCCTTTTAGCAGAAAGGGCATGGCAATGGTTGCCAGTTTTGCGGCCACCATGCACAGCAGGGCAAACAGAATGCGCCAGCGGAATTCTTTTAAATAGGGGAGCAGTTGTTTGATAACCAACCAGTTAACTTTTTGATCCAAATCGACTACTTGGCCAGTTTTACGCATCTTAGTTGTCTTTTGTTAATCGGGTTGATGTATTGTAGCAGGGTAGGAGAGAAAGAGAATGGGTTTGTGGCCTTGTATTCAAGTAAGCAATTCATTTTTTCTAAAGGAAATAACCATTACTTTATGATATAAAGGTTTTATTAATAAATTAAGTGCATAAGGACTCATTATGTCTATTCCAGATTTTCAGACTTTCATGTTACCACTGCTTAATAATTTAAAAGATGGAAAAGCACATACCATACAAGAACTATATCAAATCCTTTCAGATGAAATGAATTTGACAGATGAAGACAAAGCAGAACTTCTTCCTAGTGGAAAGCAACGCGTTTTCCACAGTCGTATAGGCTGGGCGCGAACATACCTTTCCAAAGCAGAATTAATTAGAGCTGTTAAGCGAGGGGTTTATGAAATTACTCAAGCTGGCTATGAATTATTAGATACTAAGCCTAAACAAATAAATAAGAAGACTCTGGAAGATTATCCATCTTACCTTGAATTTATGAATATTAGTAAAACAAAGAGCCAAAGTTCTATAGATAACGAAATTGAGTCTGATTTAACACCAACCGAACAAATTTCAATATCCCATAAAGCTATTCAAGACGAATTAGCTGATGAATTACTTTCTATGATTAAAGATTGCTCTCCGCAATTTTTTGAGCAGTTGGTTGTCGACTTAATGATTGCTATGGGCTATGGTGGCGCCAGAAAAGAAGCAGGGAAAGCAACTCAATACTCAAACGATGGTGGAATTGATGGGATTATTAATGAAGATCCATTGGGTTTAGACACCATTTATTTACAAGCGAAGCGTCACACAACTGGAACAATTGGACGTCC
>JAOUOC010000302.1 GCA_029880585.1 Gammaproteobacteria bacterium | reverse complement strand
GTCATTAACAAACTCAAGGACCAATTTTTTGCTTGTAACTTCACCTGTATCTCCATTTTTCACCTGATAGAGATAAATCCATTTGTTACTGGAAAAACTGTCTTTTAATACAGAATTACCCAACACAAAAACTACCTGATTTTTGGTAAATCCAAATCTTAATTTATCAACATCCTTTTGCTCAAGAATATTGCCCTGATGGACATCCAGTTTGTATACACAAGCTGTTGTCAGAAAAATTAATAGTACTGCTATTTTTTTAAACATTCTATCTTCCACGTGATTGATCGATTTTCTCAGAATTTATCTGAAATAATGCAAAATGACTCAAAAAAAGCATATAATGAGTCTTCTATAGTCTATTTTTCATGTGGAAAGTTCCACTCGAATACGTATTTTAAATGGGGAAAGCGTTTTGAGCAATCAACAACTTAAAGATGCCGGTTTAAAAGTTACTTTACCTCGCTTAAAAATTCTGAATATTTTGGAAAATGCCCGCGAAAAACATCATAGTGCTGAAGATGTTTATAAGCTATTAATTGAAGCCGGTGAAGATGTCGGGCTTGCCACTGTCTATCGCGTTTTGACTCAGTTTGAGTCTGCCGGACTGGTTTGCCGACACAATTTTGAAGATGGCCATGCAGTATTTGAATTAAGTGGTGATAACCATCACGATCACATGGTATGTGTCGATTCCGGTAAAGTGATTGAATTTGTAGATAAACAAATTGAAGAGTTGCAACACAAGATAGCCGAAGCTCATGGCTACGACCTGATTGATCACAATTTGGTACTGTACGTTAAGAAAAAGAAATAATACTCTGGCAGAATTAAAGTAGCTTGGTGCCTTCCAGAACAGTTATCTTCTCATCGCCATCCAGAAAAGGTTTAAGTTCAGATAAGGCTTCTTCTCTTTCAGATGAAGCTAACCATTTTTCCCATGCATCAAAATTTTCCCAACTGGAAATAATCATGGCATGGTTCTGGTTATTTTTTTCTTGCAAAATTTCACCAGCAATAAAACCAGCGATTGCTGTTGCCTGTTTTCTGGCTCTTCGAATCAAATCGAAATAATTTTGAAATTGGCCTTCTTTGATCTGTCTTTCAATGATCACTTTTATCATTGTTCTGATACCTGCAAATAACTACGCTTACAACAAAGTTTACAAAACCGATTACATTAATTTTAGACAATAAATTACAAAAATTCAGATTGATCAATGTTTGGATTTCAAATTCTCTATTAAAAGATCTTCCAAATCAATTCTTTTTGCAATTGCTTCACCCAATTGTGACAAATCATTATCAAGATTTTTGAGCGAACTGTCTTTCTCAATATTGGAATATTTGTCATTAAATCTGACCACTATATCTGTAGTGCTATTGAGTTGTGGATACAATTTTTCTAAAAGAAAAATACTGTCATTTCCATTTTTTTCGCACGCCTTAACCAGACTTTGGTAGACTTCAAAATGACCTGCTGAAACATAATCTATCAAAATATCACAAAACAAATTAATTTGTTCCGAATCGGGCAATTCTGTCTGATTACGCTTTCCCGTAAGTTTACAATAGAGAATAATCAGCTGGTTTCTTTCCTGTAGCCAGCTTCTTATTACTTCACTTTTTTGAAAATCTTCTGTTTTTTTCATAACATTACTTTGTGACATCATAAAAAATCATCCATAATTCAGTTTATAAACTCGTTTTATCATAAACAGGGCTGATAATAAAACATTTTCTGTTGTTTAGTCTTTTTATCTCATTATAGTAACAATTTTATAAAATAATATTACTAAAAATTATGTTTAATGCAAAAAACAGGCAAGAACCAACAAAAAAGCTCTTTCGATGGAATCCTCAAAGGTTAACCATCAGAAGCGTTGTTATATTGCTAATTGTTTTCGCAGCTCTACTTCCAACAATTGGCGCCCTGATTGTAAGCATATGGATCACCGGAAAATATAATTGGTCAGATTTTTTACTTGAGCTTGGAACTGCCTCTTTAATTTTGTCTTTAATCATTTATCCAATTTATCTATTAATTCAATTTGACGAGAGAAAAGCTATTCAGTGGAATAAGAATAAACAGGATTTCAGAATGCTGATCGATCAAGTTGTTGATATGGTTTTGCTGGTTAGGTATGACGGGACCATTATTGATGCTAACCAGCAAGCCTGCACCAAACTTGGGTACAGTAAAGAAGAGTTCGCTCAACTTTCCATTCTTGATATTGATCTGGAATGTTATTTACATCGTAATCCTGCATTGGTTGATGAGCTTAAACTAGGCAACAACGTCATTTACGACACTTTTTATATGTCAAAAGCTGGCAAGCGCATTCCTGTAGAAAGCCGAGCCAAACAGGTTAATTGGCTTGATGAACCACATTATATTGAATTCTCCACTGACATTTCTCATCGGCTGGCCATTGCAGAAAAAATTGACGAATCTCGTGAAATGCTTGAACGAACCAGAAATACTCTGGAACAAAGAGTAGCAGAGCACACCAGCGAGTTACGCAAACAAATGCAAAATCGGGAAATGGCTGAAAGGCATGCTGTCTCCATTCAACATTACCTTGAAAACCTTATTGATTCCATGCCATCAGCTATCATTGCCATCAACCAGAGCAACCGAATTATGCAATGGAATCAGGAAGCCGAACATCTTTCCGGTATCACCGCCAAAGATGCACATGGAAACTTGCTAAGCGAAATAATGCCAGAACTTGATGAGTTTATTGCAGATGAAAAAAGAAAAAGAAGTCATTTAAGTAGCAAGTTTGCCTTTCAATTTAAGTTATTATCACATGGTGAAAAGCGTAGTTTCGAAGTTATGATCTACCCGATTATTACCCTTGAAGAGGAGCATAGCGGTCAGGTTATCCGTATAGATGACATTACTGAAAAGCTTAAGATTATTGAAGCACTCACTCAATCTGAAAAAATGCTCTCACTGGGCGGCCTTGCTGCTGGTATGGCACATGAAATTAATAATCCATTGGGAGCTATAGTACAAAGTACCCAGAACATTAAACGCAG
>JAOUOC010000301.1 GCA_029880585.1 Gammaproteobacteria bacterium | reverse complement strand
CGATCAGCGCCCTTTTAACCCTGAGTTTGATGATATTTATTTTTCCAGTCAAAATCCGATTGAAGAATCCGATTATGTTTTTGCTCAAGGCTGTCAGTTACTGGAAAGCTGGCAAAATAAAGCGAATACTGACGAACAACAAACCTTTCATCTGGCAGAATTGGGATTTGGCACCGGATTAAACTTTCTGGTCACCGCAAAACTATGGCAAGCGCATCTTGATTCTCTAAAAGAAACAACTCGAAAACCACACTTGCATTTCGTCTCAATTGAAAAAAGACCCATTGCTCAAAATGATTTACAAGAAATTTATAAGCTGTGGCCTGAACTGAAAGATATCAGCGATCAACTAATAGATAAATTGCCCTCTCCCACCTATGGCCGACATCAAATTGAATTTAGTGAATTAAATATCACCTTGACTCTGTTTTATATGCCGGTTGAACAGGCGCTTGATGACTTGCTGGCTGAATCGGGTCATAAAGAAAATAAAATCAAATTTGAACACTGGTTTTTAGACGGTTTTTCACCTTCAAAAAATCAGGATATGTGGTGTCAGGAAATGATAGATAAAATAGCCAAGCTTTCCCGAACTGGAAGTCTTTTGGCCACTTTTAGTGTTTCCTCACAAGTAAAAAATGCCTTGATGACATCAGGTTTTGTATTGAACAAACGAAAAGGTTTTGAAAAAAAACGGGAAGTGTTATCCGCCAAGTTCGTCGAAAAGAAAATTATTAAACAACAACAATATATAAACCTCAAATACGATACACCCTGGTTTAACTCGTCATCAAGTTCATCTGACCCCATTTCAAGTGGGGCTATTATAGGAGCGGGGTTAGCTGGCTGTGCCACCGCCTATGCCTTGTCTAAAAAAGGCATTCAGGCCGATTTATATGAATCAGGCGATTCCATTGCCAGTGGTGCATCTGGTGCGGCAGCCGGAATATTTCATCCGCAATTAACCCCTGATATGAACCTGCCGAGTCAATTTAGCTGGCTGGCTTATTTGTATCTGTTGCGATTTTTATCTGAATTGAATGATAACCAAAAAGACACGCTATTTTATGGTAAAGGGTTGATCAAAGGTTTGAGCACACCTGAAGATCAAGAACGACTGGCCATTAAAGATTGGATTCATTCTTTAAGTTCAGGCGTATCTCATAACGAATTTAAAGCTCCTCACTTATATTTTCCACACGCCGGTGCTTTGAATATTCCACAGTTTTGCCAGTTATTAATTGAACTGGCTGGTTTAAGTGATGAGCGATTATTTCTCTCCACTCAAGTGAATTCCATAGAGAAAAATGGAGAACAATGGCAACTACTTTTTAAACAAGATGGTGAAAATCAATCGAAAAACTACCAACATATTATTCTGTGTACGGGTAGTGCTTTTCAAAAACCAATGACCAATCATTTTGATTCCAAGACTTATGCCACCCACCTGACCCGCGGGCAAAGTTGTATTATCAATCACGATGATTCAATACCCTTACTTAAACAGGTTTTAATGGATCAGGTTTATCTGGTGCCGCAAAACAATGGACAACTTCATATTGGCGCAACCTTTGAACCTTGTGAGCAACCAGATAGTTTTGATCTTGATCCATTGGTACAAAGACAACTTTTAGAACAAGCCAACTCCACATTGAAAAAATTTGGTAATGATGAAATAGCTGATGAGCTAATTAAAAGTTTAACTATTAATGGTAATGTGGGTTATCGCTTACATACTCAAGATAAATTGCCTTTAGTAGGTGGTCTGATTGACGAAATTAAATTAAAAAAAGACTTTGCCAATCTGGGACAACGAAAAATCAGAAACGAAGATCTTTCCACTTACAATTTGCCCGGTCTCTGGATGAACTCCGCTTATGGTTCACATGGTTTACTCTACGCTTTGATCGCTAGTGAACACTTGAGCAATACGATAACTTCAGGTATTTCTCCAATTAACTCACAACTTGCTCAAGCCATTCATCCTGTCCGCTTTTTGATAAAACAATTACTAAAAACAGGTACAACTTGATCTGGATCAAATAAAAATAAGAATCAAACTCATTTTTAAATGAGAATCATTTGCATTTAGAAGAAAATCATCCTATAATTCCAAACAGCTGGCTAAAAAACGATTTTTAATAACCCTTTTTGTTATTTTATTATTGAGAGGAAGACAATGAAACCTTTTATCGCACTGACTTTGGCTATGAGCTTACCTGTCATTGCAACGGCTCAAACCGCAAGCCAAAAAGATATAGAAGCCATTCTGGAGCAGCAACAAAAACAGATTGAAGCTCTGCAAAAACAGCTGAAACAAACACAAACACAAATTGAAATGACTGCTGATGCGATTGATGAAGCTTCATCTAACCAATCAGCAAGTTCAGGTTCTTCAAAAACTCACATTGGCGGTTATGGTGAGTTACATTACAACAATATAGAAAATGCTGAAAAAATCGATTTTCATCGTTTTGTTCTTTTTATCGATCACGAATTTTCGAGCGACATTCGTTTTGTTTCTGAACTTGAACTGGAACATTCGCTAGCAGGCGATGGCAAGCCCGGTGAAGTTGAACTGGAGCAAGCTTATATCGAAATGGATTTATCAGACACATCTTCTTTTAAGGCTGGTTTATTCTTAATGCCAATAGGGATTTTGAATGAAACTCACGAACCCAATACATTTTATGGCGTAGAGCGTAATCCGGTAGAAGGCAATATCATTCCAACCACCTGGTGGGAAGCCGGTGTGGGATATACAACACGTTTTGCCGAAGGTTGGTCTGCTGACTTCTCTATTCATTCCGGATTAAATGTGGATCCTGCCGTTTACTCAATTAGAGGCGGGCGACAAAAGGTCGCCAATGCCAATGCTGATAGTTTGGCATACACTGCAAGACTAAAATACACCGCTATTCCTGGATTGGAAATTGCAGCCTCTTACCAAATTCAGGACGATTTAACTCAGGGTTTGTCTGATGCCAGTGCAGATTTGTTTTCAGCGCATCTGGTTTACAACACAGGCAACTTCACCATCAGAACTTTATAT
>JAOUOC010000061.1 GCA_029880585.1 Gammaproteobacteria bacterium | reverse complement strand
ATCTCTATCTCAAGAGTTCCCACACAGATTGTTTCTTGTCTTTACATTTTTAATGAACTTCGCTGCCAAGGACTCGCTTGGTCAGCTTGAGGGCGCGAATTATACCCTCTTATTAATGCCTGTCAACTGCAAACTTCCATTTTAACCAAATTATTTTGTCTTATCATTTAGCTTCATTCAAAGACAAACAACCAGCGTCAGTCGATAATCCATCCGACCCTGACAGGTGGACGCGAATTATAGTCTGATACACTGAATTGGCAAGCTTTATTTTGAAATATTTGCCATTGATGTATAAATAATTTTGAAAACTTGTCAGAACTGCTGAAAGTTTCACCAATTGTAGCACAATTGATGAAAAAATGTTTAATCTAATTACATAAATCAGAAAAAAACACGAGTCAATTTCTCGTGCTTTTTAATGATAATGAATATTAATATTTTAAGCTAATTTTAATAATGCTTTTTAATTTCACCTGTTTTTGCATTTTTTGCGATTCTCAGTTCAACTTTACGATACAAATGAATCGTACCTTTAACTTCACTCTCTGCATCTATTGTTAAAGTTGTTTCATCATCATCTTCATCGAAATCATCTTTGTCTCCAATCATAATATCACCATTAATCACAGTTCCTTTTAATATTTCGATATCTCCATTTACAGTGACAAGATTTTTCCCTACTTTTACACCAGACAAATCTATATCTCCATTAACAGTTTCAACATTACCTTCAACCATGCTTTTGTCCGCAACAGCAATTCTTCCATTTACTGTTTCTATATTTCCATTGATGGTTGATTGTGAATCAAGTGAAATTGAGCCATTGACCGTTTCAATATCATCTTTCACTTTTAGTAGACGTCCGGATTTTACACTCCCATTCACTACTTCAACGCTATCGACAGAAACATTATTGCCAATTTTGATTGAACCATTAACTGTACTGACATCACTAGCATGACTATCATCCAGCATTTTAACGCTTCCGTTTAACGTGGATACATCTTTGACATCATCCCCCTTGCTCACCACCACAGAACCAAAAAGGCTGTCAACATCGCCTGTTCTTTTTTCTTCCTTTGTATCTGCGTAAGTATAAAATGTACCTAAACCTACAATCGCAATTGTAATTAACGCCCATTTGTTTTTCATAATATCTTTCTCCTGAATTAATTTATTGGATTTATCTGTATTACTGACAGATAGAATTCAGAAATAAGATTGCAATGGAAGTGCCAACTTTTTTATTGATAAAATTCAATAGGTTACAATTCAACGCAAAATTTGAACCGTACAAATTGATTAATAAATAGTTGAATTTGCGATAATTTGGCAAAAAACACTATATTTAAGATTATGTTCTGAATGTACCTTCTGCGGATTTGATTATTTTACTGTTAGCCAATCTAATCAGTACAAGCGCTAGCGCCCAAATAACATACCCTGTTGCCAGATTTAAATCGGATTTTGATTGCCATATAAAATGGATCAGCGATAGCCCCATGATAATAAAAACCAGTTTGTGCAATTTCTGCCATTTTCGTCCCATTATTCTTTGCATTGATTTTGTAGATGTTAAAACCAGAGGAATCATTCCAATCAAACCGATAAATCCAACAGTAATGTACGGTCTTTCAATGATTTCATTGGTTAATTCTCCCCAATCAAACTGTAATATAAACAGTAAATAGCATATGAAATGAATAAACAGATAAAAAGCTGAATATAAACCAAAGGGTCTTCTGAATTTTAGCCAGGAAATCCTTCTGAAGGCAGATAGATATCTCGATAAAATACTAAAAGGTCGCATAGAGAGACTGACAAATAATATCGTCATTCCCCAGAAGCCCAGATCCGACATTAACTTTTCCTGCGGATCAGCGCCAAGCATTTGGTTGAATATGGCAAATATTAACCATGCCAACGGGAGTAAAGATAATATATGTGGCAACAACTGGATTGGGAACATCTGATACAACCTTCTCAAATCATTTTTACACTAGTAATTCTTTTTCAGATCCAGGCCTTTATATAAATTGCCCACCAGATCTCCATACCCATTAAACATAAGCGTTTTTATCTTTTTCACACCCCAGAATGATTCATTGGTGATCCTTCTCTCTGATGCCTGGCTCCACCTTGGATGATCAACATCAGGATTTACATTCGCATAAAAGCCGTACTCTTGTGGCAGTCTCTGATTCCATGTACTGACAGGTTGTTCTTTTGTGAAGTTTATCGCCACAATAGATTTGATACTTTTAAAACCATATTTCCATGGAACAACTAATCGTAAAGGCGCACCATTCTGACCCGGTAGTGATTTTCCATAGACACCTGTCGCCATGAAAGTAAGTGGATTCATTGCCTCTGCTATCGTCAGCCCTTCTGTATAAGGCCAGGGTAAACTAAAGCTGCCAAATGTTCCTCTCTTTTGCCCTGGAAATTGTTTACTATCATGAAGTGTTTTAAATTCAACATATCTGGCATTTGAATTGGGTTTAAGTGCGGCAATAAGATGGCCAAGCTGAAACCCATACCATGGAACAACCATTGACCAGGCTTCAACACATCGCAAACGGTAAATTCGTTCTTCCTGCGAAACCCGTTTTAAAATATCTTCCAGTGTATAGATTCCAGACTTTTCTACTTCCCCACCAATTTTTACTTGCCAGGACAAATCCGGATTAAAGTTTTTTGCCAATTCTGATGGTTCTTTTTTGTCGAGAGAAAATTCATAAAAATTATTATGATGTGTAACCGCATATTCGGAAGTCAATTCTGACTTTAAATCCTTACCGGATATTTGATTTGTTAAAAGCTGTGCCTTTTTTTGCTTAATCAATTTATCTTGTTTTGTACCTTCCTCATTTTCTGATTGCCCTAAAACATTTGCCGAAATAAGACCACTTCCAACAAATATTCCGGCTTTTTGAATAAAATCACGTCTGTTCCAAAAGACTTTCTCATCTGTAATTTGGCTTTCTTTTTCATTAAATTGAAATGCTTTCATTTTAAACTCCGACAATTAGCAATTATAACTAAGATGCAAAACATTGCCATTTGTTGCAAATAAAACAAAAAATCATTTTTATTACCAATTTAAATCATAACCTGATCAAATTTCTTTGCTACACTTAGCTAATAAGTGGCTTTTTAACAGTGCTCAACCAAGAGATAAAATGGTCGCTTTTCATCCATTAATTCATTGGGAAATGGGAAATGGTCGGGCTTTTACAAGTATTTGTTCATCAATACAAACTTTTGCTGTTAGAGCTATTGACAATCAAGTGGAATCTGGCATTATGCCGCGCTTTCAAGAGACAATGAGATGTTAGTACAAATGACAAGTCCAGACTTCAACAAACTAATCCTGAAAGGCGTCACACCGGATGGCCGTAAATTCAGGCCGAGTGACTGGGCTGAAAGATTGTGTGGAAATTTATGCACCTTTCGCAACAGAAGAATGTACTACTCTCCCTTGTTAAGACCAGCCGTAATTGATGGTGTAAAATGCGTCATTGTTGATGCAAAACTCAGTGACCAATATCAAAATATTTATGATGACGTTGTTCGGTTTGCCGCAAAAAACAAATTGCAAACTGAAAAAGCACAATAAATTCTCATTTCACTATTTTTTTTCAAGAAAACACTTAACATTTACCCTGCTTTGATACTATAGTATTAACCGATTATTTATTAAACGGGAAGATCAATTATGAAGTTTATTAAATTGGCTGGTTTCAGTGTCTTGCTCTTGCTCAATGTAAGCACACTTGAACTGGTAAATGCCAGTGAAGGCAATTTTATGTATCGTTGGAAAGGTCCAAACGGTGAATTAAATTATACTGAAAGACCTCCTGCAAAAGGCATTCCTTACGAGAGAGTCAGACTGGGTAAAAAAGATATTGGTTCAGCAGAATCCCCCAGTCAAAATAATGAAACAACTGTTCAAAATGAAAATCCTCCAGGAACAAATATTGAGGATGACGGCTACAGTAACTGGCAAAAAGAAAACTGTAAATTAGCCAAACAAAATCTGGACATTTTGCTGAACGCAGCTCGAATTGCTCAAGATGATGGACAGGGTGGAACTCGACTAATGTCAGATGAAGAAAAACAGGAAAACATCAAAAAGATGACAGAACAAAAAGATAAATATTGCATATAATCATAATAAGCCGGCAAATAATTACAAAACAATTTAAACTATGCCATTCAGAAGGGTCGCAGGACTCTTCTGAAGCGTCACAGGCCTTCCTTTAACCACTGATAAAGTTTTTCAATTTCAAATGGCCATGCCAGCTCTGTTCCATTCATTTCAAGCACAGGAATTCTGACACCATAAAGATTCATCAATGTTTCATCCTCGCCAATTTCAACCAAATCAAACTGAAACACATTAAGCTCAGGATCGTTTGCCTGTAGATATTGGAACATCTCTTCGACCTGTTCACATAAATGACAGCCAAGCGTTGTGTAAAGTTGAATTCTTTTATCTGACATATTAAACCTTTGTGATTAACCAGCTGCGATGTAAGTTCTTTCTGGAAAAATCTTCTGACTGAGTCTGCCTTGTGATTTCTTTAACGATCTTTTTCTCATCGGATTGAACCAATATTTCAAACTTTTGGAAATTATTTGAAAAAATCAGTTCACCCTTGCTCGGCAACAGCTGTAAACATTTTTCAATCAACTCAACATGGTCAGATTGCACGTCAAAATCCGATTCCATTTTTTTTGAGTTAGAAAAAGTGGGCGGGTCGAGAAAAATAACATCAAACTTTCTCTTGTTTTCTATAGCCTCATCCAGCCATTTTATACAATCATCTCTCACAAACTCATGAGATGACTGGTCAAGACGGTTTAACTCGAAATTTTGTTTTGCCCAATCCAGATAATTATTAGACAAGTCTACATTACAAGTAGATTTGGCTCCCTGAGTGGCTGCATAGACAGAAGCAGACGCTGTATAACAAAACAGATTTAAAAGGCTTTTCCCACAGGACTTGTCGGCCACCAATTGCCTAGTTTTACGATGATCCAAAAACAAACCTGTGTCGAGATAATCTACCAAATTAATATAAAATTTTCTGCCCGACTCAAGCACAACAAGCTCCCGAGCTTTATCATGCTGTTCCTTATCCGATTGATCTGAACGGGAATATTGCCATTGACCTTTTTGTTGTTGCCGAACCTTAACAAAAACCTGCGAAAAGGGGATCTGAAAAACACCGGCTGCAACTCTTTGAATATCTTTCAGTCGCTTTAGCGCAATTTGTTCGTCAATTGATTTTGGTGGTTTGTATTCCTGAATATGCAAATGATCTTCATAAACATCAATTGCTGCATTATATTCTGGTAAATCAGCATCATAAACACGATAGCAGCTGATTTCATTTTTTTGCAAAAAACGCTTTAATCTGGAACGATTTTTTTCAATTCTATTTTTTAACTGAATTGCCTGTGGACTCAGCTTTTCTTCAAAATTGGTCGCAATTTCGCCATTTGATTTTCTCTCAATAAAGTTGTCCGTCTCCAAATCAAGATTTAACAATTCGCAAGCAATACTACCATTGTTAAATTGATAGATTTTTTTTGCGCGAATGCCAAGCGCATGACCAAATTGTTTGTCAGCTGATAGAATTGAAGCCTGCCAACCCGTAAATTGAGTTTTTAAAATAATGCCCAAATCCTTATAAAGCTTTTTAACTTCGTCAACCTCACCTAACCTTTCACTATAGGGCGGATTAACAATGATAAGACCTTTTGACGGAAACTCCATTTGCGGGATCTGATCAATTCCATTTATTGAAACCTTGATATGATCTTCCAGATCCGCCAGAGCAATATTGGCTTGTGCGTTTCTAACCGCTTTGGGATTGACATCGCTTCCCAGTATTCGTACTGAGGTTGAATTCATACCCGCTTCTTTTCTTTGTTCTGCTTCTGTGAGGACTTGCTGCCATAGCTTTTTATTAAACTGTAGCCAGCCAGAGATCCCTAAATACTCTCGTATCAATCCAGGTGCAATATCAAATGAAATCATGGCCGCTTCAACCAAAAAGGTTCCGGAGCCACACATGGGATCATATAAAACTTCAGAAGTTTTATTCCAGCCGGCACGAATCAACAAGGCGGCTGCCAGATTTTCCTTGATAGGCGCTTTACCGCCAATGATACGATAGTTTCTGTTATGTAACCCCTGACCTGCCAGATCAATGGATAAGGTCACCTTGTCACGTTTTACCCTACAGTGAAGAACCACAGAGGGTTGTTCAAACTCAACATCCGGTCTTTTTTCATCATTATCAACAAAATGGTCGACTACCGCATCTTTAACTTTTTGAGAAATGTATTTGCTGTTGGAAAGGCTTGATTTAAAAGTTTGTGCATTCACCAGAAAACTATCGCCAGCCTTGATGTGCATTGACCAATCTATCTTGCTAACTTGCTGATAAAGAACCGTATCATCCTTTGCAACAAACTCGGCAACAGGAAATAATACGCGACTGGCTATTCGACTCCACATCAAAATTCGATAAACATCTGGCCATTCAGCATCAAAATTGACCAAAGATAAACCTTCTTTGGCATTCTTCACACCAAGAGAAATCAATTCATCTTTTAAAAGATATTCCAGATGCTTGGCACAGGTTGCAATAAAAGCGGGCATACAAAAACCGGATAAATAAAATTGTGCGTATTATACGCAGATAAACCAATAAAAAATATCAGACATTTGTCTAATAACAGTTTTATGAGAAATTAACGATAAATGGCAAAATTACACTAGAGCCTTTGCAATCGACTTTATTAATGCCGGACCTTTATAAATAAATCCGGTATACACCTGAACCAGGCTGGCTCCAGCATTAATTTTCGAAACAGCATCTGTCCCCGAAGCAATGCCGCCAACGCCAATAATAGGAAATTTACCATTAACCTGATCTGCAATAATTTTTAATACATGATTACTTTTCGCCAGTAGAGGTTTGCCACTCAAACCACCTTGCTCATTTGCCAAAGCACTTGCTTCAACTCCTTCTCTTGAGAAAGTGGTATTGGTCGCTATCACGCCATCAACCTGAAATTGAATAAATGTTCTGGCTAATTGAATGGCTTCATCTTCACTTAAATCAGGTGCAATTTTAATTAAAACAGGAACATATTTGTTGTGTTGTTCTTTAAGGAGCTTTTGCTCTTGTTTTAAGGCATTCAACAATTCTTCAAGTGCCTGACCAAATTGAAGTTGTCGTAAATTTTGGGTGTTTGGTGAAGATATATTTACAGCAATGTAACTGGCATAAGGGTAAACTTTTCGCAGACAGATCAAATAGTCTTCGGTGGCTTGGTCAACCGGAGTGTCAAAATTTTTGCCGATGTTAATTCCCAAAACACCTTGGTATTTAGCTTGTTTAACATTTTCAATCAAGTGGTCAACGCCCAGATTGTTAAAACCAAATCGATTAATCACCGCCTGCTCAGTCTTTAATCTGAACATTCTTGGTTTGGGATTTCCTGATTGAGGTCTTGGTGTAACCGTTCCTACTTCAATGTGGCCAAATCCCATAGCAGCAAAGGCGTCAATGCAAACACCATTTTTATCCAGACCAGCAGCCAAACCGATTTGATTGGGAAATTTGATCCCCAGAACTTCAACAGGATTAGATTTAACTTTTTGGCAGATCAGAAAGCGAAATGGCGTTTTTTCAATTTTAGCTAAAAAGCGTAATGTGAAATCGTGACTTTTTTCAGCATCAAAAAAGAAAAGTAAAAAACGCATTAATGGATAAAGAAAAGACATCATAAAATTGCAATCTGCTGACATTGTGAGTCACTGATTATACCTTCATACAACCAGTGTCACCAAATAGTCTGAGATAATAATGAATTAAAAAATTATTTTTTGCTTGCCTTTTCTGCTGCTTGCCATTGACCATTATTGTAAAAAGCAGACCAACCTGATGATTTACCATTAACATCTCCGGTCACGTACTGCTCTTTGGTTTTACGGCTGAACTTGATAACCGTCTTATTACCTTCGGGGTCGGCAACCGGCGCCTTAGACAAATACTCAAACTTGGGATCAAGCTGATCCTTAACCAGTAAAATCTCTTCTACCAAAGGCGCTCTGGTTTCCCTGTTCTTTGGAAATTGGCTTGCCGCAAGAAAAATACCGGATGCTCCATCACGGAGTACATAATGGTCATCAACTTTCTTGCATTGTAACTGAGGAATAGGGATGGGATCAGCTTTTGGCGGAGCTGGTTCTCCATTTCTCAATAATTTACGCGTATTGCTGCAATCATCATTAGTACAGCCAAAATATTTACCAAAACGTCCCACCTTTAGCTGCATCTGGCTTTCGCACTTGTCACAATCAATAATCGGGCCATCGTATCCTTTTATTTTGAACGATCCTTCTTCAATCAAATAACCTTTGCAAACCGGATTGTTACCACATACATGTAATTTTCTTTGTTCATCAATCAGATAACTATCCATAGCTGACTCACAAGCTGGGCAGCGCTTTTTCAATAATAAATTTCGGCTTTCGGCTTCTTCATCTTTATCGACAGCTTCGATCTCATCTCCAGAAATAAGACTCATGGTGTGCTTACAACGTGACTCAGGAGGCAAGGAAAAGCCGCTACAGCCAAGGAACGTGCCCTGAGAGGAGTTTCTGATCATCATCATATTAGTATTGCAAGAAGGACAAACCATATCCATTTCAACAGATTTGGCATTACTCATGCCACCCTCTTCTGCGGGTAATTCTGCTTTGGTTAAACGTTTGGTCAAATCTTCATAAAAACGCGATAAAGTTTGTTTCCAGTTTCTTTCTCCCTTTGCAATGACATCAAGATAATCTTCCATGGTTGCAGTAAAGTTATAATCCATCAGATTATCAAAATTTTCGCTCAAACGGTCAGAAACTATTTCGCCTATTTTGGTAGCGTAGAAGCGCCTGCTTTTAATCAACACATAGCCGCGGTCCTGAATGGTTGAAATGATTGAAGCGTAGGTTGATGGTCGACCTATTCCCCTTTTTTCAAGTTCTTTAACCAAAGCTGCTTCACTATATCTGGCTGTTGGTTTGGTAAAATGTTGTTTTGGTAACAAGGCTTTTAGTGAAAGTGTCTCACCGACTTTTACTTCTGGTAACAATGTGTCTTCGTCATTTTTACTTTTGGGTGGCTGTACTTTTGTCCAACCATCAAACTTAACAACTCTACCTTTGGCTGCTAACTTGAAATCACCGGCCATTACAACAAGATTGGTCACATCGTAAACCGCATCTGCCATTTGACAGGCTACAAATTGATTCCAGATCAGGTTATATAATTTAACGCCATCATCATCAATATTATTGAGTAAACTGGCTCTCCTTTTAACATCAGTTGGACGAATAGCCTCATGAGCTTCCTGTGCACCTTCTTTACTACTGTAAGTGGCCTTTTTTAAATAATTGTCGCCATAATTCTGCACAATGTAATTCTGAACCATTGTTAACGCATCTTCACTCAAATGAGTTGAATCCGTTCTCATATAAGTAATGTAGCCAGCTTCATATAACCTTTGAGCCAGCATCATGGTTTTCTTGACGTTAAATCCAAGTCGCGTGCTCGCTGCCTGTTGCAAGGTAGATGTGATGTAAGGGGCAGAAGTTTTGCTACGAGTTGGCTTGGACTCACAACTATCCACTACTAAAGACTGTTCTTTAAGCAATGCCATTAAACGATCACTATCCGCCTTATTATCAGGAGAATATTTTTCACCCTGATATCTTCTGACTTCCAGCAATAAATCCTCTTTTCCCGCAGTTGCTGTATCAGCATTTAATGTCCAGTATTCTTCAGGTATAAATGCGCGTATTTCTCTTTCTCTTTCAACAATGAGCTTCACCGCAACAGACTGAACTCGACCGGCAGATAAACCGCGAGAAACTTTTTTCCATAGTAGAGGTGAAACCATAAAACCAACCAGACGGTCGAGAAAACGCCTTGTTTGTTGTGCATTGACATAATTCATGTCTAACCTTGCGGGATGGGAAAAAGCTTCATTAATGGCTTTTTGAGTGATTTCATTAAATACCACACGTTGATACTTATCTTCACCGCCACCAATTTCTTCCCTAAGATGCCAGGCGATTGCTTCTCCCTCTCTATCCAAATCCGTTGCCAGAAATATTTTGTCTGCTTTTTTGGCAAAACTCTTGAGTTCTTTTATGACCTTTTCCTTGCCTGGCAAAACAGCATAGGTTGCATGCCAATCCTTTTCCGGATTGATCCCCATACGTTTAAAAAGTGATTCTTTTGCAGCTTTGGCTTTATGTATTATTTTTTGCTCTGGCGAGAGTTTTCTTGTTTCTGCTGCCTTTCTAGCTCTTTCTTTCGGATCGCTACTACCTGTCGATCCTTTGGTTGGAAGATCTCTCACATGACCAACGCTGGACTTAACTATATAGTCATCACCTAGATATTTATTAATTGTTTTCGCCTTTGCCGGCGACTCAACAATAACTAAAGATTTACTCATGAATACTTTTTATTTTCCTTAAAATAATTCTATTAAGTCCAGAATCAGATGTCTTTGACCCTCAAAATTATCTGTGTACAGAACAGCTTTTTGTCAATCATAAAATGAAAACTCACAAAAACAACCGACCACAAAGCTCGTATTTTAAGGCGATTTTTAGGTGCGGAGTCAACCCTTTTATATTTTTTTTTATTCTTTAGATGATTTTCGTCCATCAAATTGCAATTAAATACCTGGTCTTACAATCAACTTTGCCTTAATAAAATTAGCGGTGAACTGTATGTCACTTTTCTTACGCCACGCCAGGAAGCAAAGAGCATTAGCATTAAATTAGCAATTGGAATAATCAACCAGAAATCCCAATGGATCTGATATTCAATTTCAAAAACAACTGAATACAAAATTAAACTGACTAATTCAATTGCAATTAACGCCATTATCGATGACAACATAGCCAACCAGATGTATTCGTAGCGAAAACTTTGCGAAATGAATCTTTGGCTGGCACCCAATGTTCGTAAAATTGCAGACTGTTTATACTTGGTATCAAGCGTATAATTGAGTGCTGCGACAAGAAGCGCT